>CAZEFU010000228.1:0-3679 GCA_964511515.1 uncultured Wenzhouxiangellaceae bacterium | reverse complement strand
CAACACCAGCGATAGTGGATTGTTTTTGTCCAATCGCCACATAGATACAAACAACACCTGTACCTTTTTGGTTGATGATGGTATCGATAGCAACTGCTGATTTACCAGTCTGGCGATCGCCAATAATCAATTCGCGCTGGCCACGGCCAATTGGTACCATGGCATCGATAGCCTTTAGACCAGTTTGCATAGGCTCATCTACTGATTTACGCTCAATTACACCAGGAGCTACTCGCTCTACCGGAGAATAACCGTCGTTTTCAATAGGACCTTGGCCATCAATTGGGACACCAAGTGAATCGACTACCCGACCCAATAAGCCCCGACCAACAGGCACTTCCAGAATACGACCAGTACATTTAACTGTATCGCCTTCGGAGATATGCTCGTATTCACCTAAAATCACCACGCCGACTGAGTCGCGCTCCAGATTCAATGCCAAACCAAAGGTCTGGTTAGGGAATTCAATCATTTCGCCCTGCATGGCATCTTCTAGGCCGTGAATTCGAACAATACCGTCCGAGACACTAACTACAGTACCTTCATTACGAGCCTCGGATACTACTTCGAACTGCTCTACGCGTTCTTTAATTAGTTCCGAAATTTCTGCTGGATTCAGTTGCGTTTGCATCTTCTTTCCTTTCCTGTTTTCTAGTCTGCCCAAATAATGGCAGAGTTATGGTTTATCCGTCTGCCAGTTGTACTGCCAGCTTGTTTAGTTCGCCACGCAATGAGCCGTCAATAACGGTATCGCCTGCGTGAATTACAGCGCCACCGATTAAATCCGGATCAACTGTTGTTTGCAGTTCAATTTCGCGATCAAAACGCCGTGCTAATGCCGTGCTCATCCGCTCTTGCTGGTCTGCAGATAGCTCCACTGCTGAAACCACCTGTACTTCCAGCTGCTTTTCTTCAGCCTGACGCAAGCGCTTATACATTGCTGCTATTTCTGGCACCAATAAGAGCCGTTTGTTTTCGGCTAGAAGGCGCAGAAAATTGGTAAATTTAGCTGAGAAGTTATCCCCGCCAGTTACCACCAACATTTTTGCCACCCGCGACTGGGCAACATTCGGGTTGCTGATTAAATCACGCACCTTACTGTTAACAACCATTGCAGTTGTAGTCTCCAGCATCTGGGCCCACTGGGCCAAGGCTGAATCAGCACGTGCCAAATCAAAGGCTGCTTTGGCATAAGGTCGGGCTAGTTTGCTTAAATCGCTCATCGTATTTGCTCTAGATCTCAGAGATCAATTTTTCCAATAACTGCTCATGAGTTTTTGCATCAATCTCTTTAGCAATCAATTTTTCCGCACCCATTACCGCTAACGAGGCCACTGAACTACGCAGTGCTTCGCGGGCATGGTTAGCGCTTTGCTGAATTTCAGCATCTGCTGCAGATACCTGACGTTCACGCTCGGCAATTGCTTCTTCTTTAGCCTGACTAAGGATCTGGCTACCGCGTTGGTTGCCTTGATCGATAATTTCAGATGCTTGAGAACGGGCATCAGTAGTAATACCTTCTGCCTCCAGATTAGCGGCATCCAAAGCTTTAGCGGCTTCATCAGTAGCTGCCAGACCTTCAGCTATCTTAGCCCGACGTTCATCTAAGGCTGTGATAAGTGGCGGCCAAATGTACTTCATACAAAACCAGACAAATACAATCATCGCGATGATCTGTCCAATAATAGTCATATTGATATTCATACCAATACCTCGCTTTGTTTAGTTATCAAACCAAGAAGCCGATTTAGCCGGCTACTGGTGCGAGAAAGGCATTAAGCTCAGCAACAAATGGGTTGGCAAAAGTGAAGAACAAAGCAATACCTACACCGATCATCGCAACCGCATCGAGCAGGCCAATAGCGAGGAAGAATTTACCCTGCAGCATTGAAGCCAGTTCTGGCTGACGCGCAGAACCTTCCAGCAAGCGACCACCAAGAATACCTACACCAATACCAACGCCTAAGGCGCCAAGACCAATCAACAAGGCAACCGAGATTGCTGTCATACCAATTACAAATTCCATGATTTTCTCCTACATCCGTTACGGATTATTTGCTAATTAAAAATTAATGTTTCTCATGCGCCATGCTTAAATAAACAATGGTCAGCATCATAAATATATAGGCCTGCAGCAGCACAATTAACAGATGGAACACTGCCCAACCAAAATGCAATGGCAATTGAAACAGCCCCAGCATAGCGATCAAAATAAAGATCAACTCACCAGCGTACAAATTGCCGAATAGTCGCAAGCCTAGCGAAACCGGCTTGGCTATCAAACCAACCAACTCAAGAATTAAATTGATTGGGGTAAATATAATTTTCCACACAAGCTTGTCTGAAGCGAATGGTTGGCCGGTAAGCTCACCCATAAAGCCACCCACACCTTTGATCTTGATACTGAAGAATATAATCAGAATAAAGACTGCCAGGGCCATGCCCATGGTGGCGTTGACATCAGTTGTGGGAACAACTTTCTGGAACTCAATACCCATCAATAAACCGATGGTCGGAATAATATCCACTGGGATTAAATCCATTGTATTCATTAGCAATACCCATACAAACAGGGTCAGAGCTAATGGTGCAATTAACTTGCTGGTGCCGTGGAAGGTCTCGCGCACACTGGTATCAACGAACTCAACGATAAATTCAATAGCTGCAATACCGCGCGAAGGCACACCAGATTCGGCTTTTTTAGCCACCCGATAGAATACCCAACAAAATATCGCACCCAGAAAGAACGACCAGAACATGGTATCAACATTAATTGCCATAAAACCCATGGCAGATGCTTGTTCTGCGCTTTCAGCAAAACCCCAGCTACCGTCAGGATGCTGACCGTAGGTCAGGTTGGTTAAGTGATGACGAATATACTCGCCAGATGTCAATGTGCCGTTTTCGCTAGCCATGCTCGTTGCTTACCTAATTGCCGATTATCAACTGATTAATCAGCGTTCTCGTTATTTTCAGTTACTGTTGCCGGCACCGGATTAATTTGGTCCCGACCTATAAATTTCAAGCCTACTAGATTAACCAGCAAACAAATAATATACCCTGCAAAAACCGCAATCACATTTAGCGGTTTTAGCTGTGAGAACACTAATGCAAATAGTGCTCCAGTCAGCAGTATTTTGATCGCCTCACCCTTGTATGCAGCGCCGAGGAAGCGACTAGCATCTTCGGCCGGGTCTCCACTACTGTTGCGAGACTGTACATACAGGCTGCTCGCATACCATGTATTTGGTAGAACACAAACCAATCCTCCTACCAACAATGAATAAGCGGTTACCAAGCCTGAAATCAATCCAAGCGCAGCCGCTACCAAAGTGGCGATGAATTGGGCGAGCACCAATGGTAATGCCGTTTTCATGCGGTATCCCAGTTACTCCGGTTCCCGAACACTGCAATCTCAGCGGCCAACGAGGCTTGAGCAAGCAGTGTAATTCAACATAATCTAATAAGAATCCTGTCTTTTTCGAAGCTGTCATTTAAGCCAGTAAATACGAAAAAATCAGGCCTGCGAACTTATCCGGTCAATTATACCATTTACTGGCTTTTAGAGGCAATGCGCTGGGGTAAATATTTTTATGCGCTTGGGGGCTGGCAATAACTGTGATTACTGCTATTTAATATGTTCGAGTATGCCTTCGAATTCATCACTGGAGTTATATTG
>CAZEFU010000227.1:0-3683 GCA_964511515.1 uncultured Wenzhouxiangellaceae bacterium | reverse complement strand
ATGTTTTTGTTTGCTGTAGCGTAAAAAAACAAAGAGCTATTGCTGGATATACTGGTATTTATTTCTCCCTCTAAACTCTTCTCACTAAGCTGCAAGCCTGGAATAAGTTCGAACCATGCGGGAATAGCTGCGGTTTTATTGTTGTATCTCAGCTCTGAGTCTCGGGTGAATCTCAGGCTTATTCCCTCATCATTGCGACTTGCCGAGATGCTTGTATCAATCTGCATATCAGCGTTTTCTAGGGTGATATCGAGACGGTCTGTTTGCAAACTTAGCGACTCTAAAGCTTGAGTGTTTTGACCAGTAAAAAGTGCATCCGCTGACAGCATTCCCGCAACGCCTATGACCTGATCATCACTGCTCTGGGCAATGACAGCATTCAGCCACTGAGAATCAGCGAGTGCTGCATTGAAGTCTAGTTTCAATGTGGAGCTATTAGTTTGCTGTTGTTGCTCGAACTCAGCCTCTAACCAAGCAGGAGATGTATTTGAGCTGGCCAGATTAACTTTTGCATAGATGATTGCTGTGCTTATCTCAGCTTCTAGTTGGCCACTTAAATTATCTTCATGGTTAAGTTTTATATCACTATAAACAACATATTTACCAGTCGTGCTGTTATCTAGCTGAAACTTGCTTAATTGTAGTTTAAGTAAAGTTTGTGCTGGCCTTCTAATTGTTATATCAACTTCAGAGGCCTGCAAAGCTGGAATATCTTGCGGTATGAATAGGGTAGGTATTGAAAGGTCGTTTAAGCTTGGAGTCGCAACTGTGTCTTCTAGGACAATATCCAGGTTTAGTGAACCAATTTCGGTTTTCTGTGGGGAATAGTGAAAATTCACATTTTCTAGCTTAACGCTTATGCCCGAATTTTCAGCAAGCCCGCTTAACTCAAGCTGTTTAATAGTGACTGAATTAACCCCTGGGTATTGCGTGTTTAATGTATCTATACGCCAATTTTCTGGTAATTGCTTGCCCAGAATGTAAGCAGCCCACAGTGGGATGCTCGCATAGATTAAAATCAGCAAAAAGCAGCTAAATAAAAGTAATTTACCGAGGGTTTTCATCACGGTTGAGTGGAAATATGCCTAGTTATAGGATGCATTTGCCAAATGCGCTGGCAACTAATCCAACCGCGCGTTCTGCGCTTATGTTTGCGTGGTCGAGCAGTGGGTTTAGTTCCACCAGGTCCATTGAAGTCATGCGCCCTGAATCAGCGCAGTATTCCAACAATAAATGAGCTTCGCGGTATGAAATGCCACCTGGTACTAAAGTGCCAGAGCCGGGTATAACCGCTGGGTCACAGCCATCGACATCAAAGCTTAGGTGAAAACCAGCTGTATTGTGGTTCACAATCTCAAGAACCTCAGTTGCAACCGCTGCCATGCCACGCTCGTCAATCTCGCGCATGGTAAAGGCGCGTACGCCAGAATCACGAATTATTTTTCGTTCTCTATCATCAAGATCACGAATACCAATTAAGGCAACGTTTTCCGCTTTAATCTTGCCTGAGAAACCTTCAATACCAGCCAGCTCTTCATCTCCAAAGCCAAGCAAATGCGATAAAGGCATGCCATGAATATTTCCACTTGGAGTAGAGGAGGGCACATTCATATCGCCATGGGCATCAAACCATATCAGGCCAATGTTCTGATTCTGCTCACGAAAATGTGCAGCAACCCCAGATACTGAGCCCATTGCAATGGAATGATCACCACCAATTACTAGTGGAGTGGTGCCAGCTGATAGGCTGGATTTTACGGTTTGTGATAATTCGCGGCAAACTGATAGAATTTCGTCCTTAAAGCGAGCTTCTCGGGCATCAGTATCACGGCTTTCCATTGAAGGTACCGGGATATCAATTTCTTGCTCAATTTGGTAGCCAGTTCGTTTTAGCTCACGCCCAAGACCTGCAACGCGCATAGCCGATGGCCCCATATCAGTTCCGCGCCTTGAAGCCCCTAAATCCATTGGTACACCAATAATTTGTATTTTTTTACTTGAGGTCACAATTTGCAGCTCCAGCTAATCAGAATAAGCAACAGATTCTAACAGAGCTCAAAAGTAAACGCAGGAAGAAGGTTTTAAATAATTTTACTCATGCATCAGCCTAAAGCACGCTATTAATAAAAACTATAGTGCTGTTTATGCAAAACCAAGTGGTTTAACTACCATTATGTATTTCTATGTATGTTCTTAATTAACCTATAGTAAATCTAACTAAGCTGCATAAGGTCATAATAATGCAGGATATAAGATTTCACTTTAACTATTAGGTAATACAATATCGCTTCCAGTTTTTAATCAAGCCTAGGTGTTTGCGCCCAAGACTCAATACCAGGCTATTCTTTCTATCTAGCCAAAGAATAATACATTATTTAACATAATATACATTATACGCATATCTAAATACTAAGTAATAGCATGGATATTGAAATTAGCAGCCCTTACCTGTACAAACATGCTCAGATTTTAAGCTGCGTGATTTTGTAAATATTGCTGTGTAAGTAAAGACATTACCGGCCTAGGCGATTATGATATGAACCTCACTGATACTGGAAACTCACAATGTCACATAGAACCTCTCATTTAGACGACAAAGGCCCCTTTGCAAAGGTTTTGAATAAACTGCGGTATAAAGAAATCTACCGGCAAGGACTGGGAATAATCTTATTGATGGTTTTTGCCTACTTTGCAACACCAACTCAGCCCTGGGCTGCTATTGGTGTCGTTATGGTCATACTTGGTGGTCTTATTCGTTTCTGGGCAGCTGGCATGGTTATGAAGAATAAGGTTCTTGCAACATCGGGTCCTTATGCCTGGGCAAGGCATCCTTTATATGTTGGTAACATATTGATTATGTTCGGAATGGTAGTCATATGTCTGAATTGGTGGATACTTGCAATAACGGTAATATTTTTCTGGTTTTTCTATCCAACTACGATCCGTTATGAGGATCAAAAACTGGAGAAACTATTTGCAGAGGAATGGAAAAAATGGGCTTCCAAGGTTCCTGCCTTAATGCCACGTTTAAGCCCTTACCCTAACGCTAGTAAAGATAGTTGGGATTTAAAACGCGCAATTGGGCGTAATGGTGAGCTTTATATCCTGCTATGGGTAGCTGCCAGCGTGCTTTTAGCTCTGTATTATTGAGCTAAATTACTGACTAATGTTGATGTTGTGGGTTGTTGCTTCCTGCCGAATCTAAAATATCTGAATGCAGAAGCGCTGAAGTCGCAATCCAGACAGCAAACACCATCATGGCAATGCCGATAATGCGCCTGGCCTGTATTGATGATCGTAATTGCGATATTAACGGGCCGACAACCGTCAGAGATGCTAGTGCTGGCAGGGTTCCCAGGCCAAAAGCTAACATTATCAAGGCCGCAGGTATAGGCTCACCACTAGCTGCAGCGGTAAGTAAAATAGAATAAACAAGTCCACATGGCAGCCAGCCCCAGAGCATTCCAGTTCGAAGAATTATCCAGTTCTCATTTACCTTAGTATCAGTTGTAGCAGCCTTGTTCTTGCTCGATATTCTCTTATTGATCCACTGCCAGACCTTGCCGCCGCCACTTTCAAGCCAGCCTAAAAAGGAACGCTTGGTAAGGTATTGCAGGCCCATTAAGAAAATAATCAATGCAGTGAGTATTCGCAGCCAGAAACTCCACTGTTTAAGCTCTAAT
>CAZEFU010000226.1:0-3683 GCA_964511515.1 uncultured Wenzhouxiangellaceae bacterium | reverse complement strand
TTAAATTCTCCAACTAATAGACTTCTCGAAAATAAATCTGTTTGGAATTACCCTTAAAAATACCAAAAGATGCTTTTCCTGAAGGGCTATTATCATAATTAGAATCATTATCCCAATCAAAAAGTAGCCAGGGAAGAATGGAAAAATCGCTGTTTATATCTATATAGCCCGTGTTTCCGGAACCAGGAGCGCTGAAGTTTATACTCGTAGAACCTGCAGATAGAGGGTTATTAACCAAAGCTGCTGAACTGCTTCCGCTACCAATAGTCATAGCGGTGTTTCCCGATTGTGATGTGCCACTTGATGTCTTCGGGTTGCTTAATAAAATTTGGCTGTTTAGTGAAATAAAAGTGCAGTTATCACTGCTGTTCAAGATAAAGTCACTACCATTGAAATATTCAGTTTGCAATGGCACGGGCAAAACAGATAATTCAGAACCGTGGGCATTATTCAAAACCACTCGTCCCCAGCGCTGGGTTTTATTGCTGCTGAAACTGATGCCATTGCCTATACTGGTAGCACCAAAAGAAATGGGGTTGGATTGAGGAATGCTATTAACATTGGCAACGGTGATTCCATCGGTATCCGATAGATCAAAGCTCATGGCTATTTCCGCATCAAATTCGGTTTCAGGCGTGTGGCGGTTGGTGCTCAAGATATTGCTGATTGTATCAGCAAAACTAAGTGTGCCAGTTCCATCACCATTGTCAGTAACCGAAGGGTTGTCGATGATAGAGGAAAGTGTATGACTTGCTTCGGTATAGGTAGGGGCATAGGTGTTATCTGTAGGGTCAATTTTCCAAAAGTCGCCGGTATAATTTTGGGTTGTAGCACCTGAACTATTTTTAGCTGCAATAGAAGCAACTGGTTGAGTGGTATATTTAACGGGTTGTCCAACATAGGTAAAAGAGCCACAGCCGGTTGAAAAAATAGGTGTATTTAAAGTAACGTCAATATGGTCAGGAGTGAATCTGCCAAAGTAGTTGCTGTAGCTGGTATTACCGAATTTACACCCCACTTTATCTCCAACAAGAGTATTGGAAAAATCATCAGTACAATCGCTTCCTAGATCTACAGCAGTAAAAGTATCATCGTAAATTCCTTGTGCTTTAAAACGCAGGGAACCCACTTCATTATAAGTAAAAGCTGTTCCAGTAGCCGTTCCAGTTATTGAATCTGCTGAGCCAAAAGAACCGGAAATATTGCCCGTTAGTATGGCTCCGGAGTGTGCTTCCAATTTGCCGTTGTTAATTTTCGGTATACCGTTATAGCCACTCGTAGCGGTTGCGGTTAGTGTGAAATTTTCATCCGTTTTAGCTTTAGGCGGACCAGTGAAACCACTGTTGGTCAGATTTGATGTGATACTAAAATTTCTGGGACGAATGGCAAAAGAGTCAGTAGAGCAGCCAACAACAGGGGAGCTGTCTGTATTGTCCGTCACTCGACATTTAACATTTTTATAGGCTGTTGATGAACTCATTACTACGCTGGCTTTAGTGCCGGAATCAGAAGCAGTAAAAAGTAGATTTTGAGAGACCGATGGGCTTAATGTTGAATAGCTCGAACAAGTACCGGAGCTGGCATCAACCAATTCTACCGATACCGTATGATCAGCACCGTTGGCAAAACTAGTTTCAATAGTGCTGGCATCCTGTAATGCTATTACGTCAAAATCGAATGATTGTGCTGTTGTTTTGGTGTATAAATTGCCAGAGATACCATCGTGACCACTTTCTACACAGTTAAAATTGTTTGCTGTCGTGTTTCCACCACCCCCACCATTATTTGGGCAAGAATGAGCTTCATTCATATTGGTATTGATAGTTGCTTGTGATATTTCACCCGTATAAATTTTTACCTCATCTAGAAGACCTTGAAAACGGTAGCCATTATTTATCCACCAACCACCTAATCGTAGATGTGAGTCAACTATAGCCCGGGAATTAATAATTGTGCCTTGGCGATGCGTTAATATTTGTTCTATGCCATCAATATAAATTTTATTATCAAAGACACTATTGTTGGTAAATACGGTGGCGACATGATGCCAGCTATTAGCCAATTCAATGGAAGAGATCCCATAGATGTCTCCACCACCGGTATTGAATCCAAAATGACCAGAAACAAACCAGAGATCATGAGCTTGCCATCCCAGTGGCATTACTGAATTTGATCCATCCCAATGCATCCAGAAACTGATCGACGTTTTATCGCTCGGTGTCTTTGATACTGACAATCCAGTTATATCAATAGCGCCCCCTATAAATTGTGCAGCAGCACAGGTTTCTGGCTTGTTACCGGTAGCGGGAGATAACACTCTCGATACACTCCCACTGATATTACCATTTGCTGCTCCCACCAAGTCGAGTAAGGGTGTGGTTGAAGACCAGTCATCATTAAAGTTATAACTTGCAATCAACTGTTCTGGTTGTGGTGCTGGAGGAGCTGGGTCTTCAGGGCAAGCTCCTGCATGGATATAATGTAAGTCGTTATTTATTTCAGCTTGAGTGAGAGCACCGTTATAGACATTTACTTCATCAATATAACCAGAAAAACGGTAGCCATTATTTACCCACCAACCACCTAATCGTAAATGCGGGTCAACTATAGAACGGGAATGAAGAATGGTGCCTTGGCGATGCGTGAGTATTTGTTCTATACCATCTATGTAGAGTTTATTATCAATAATATTATTGTTGGTAAATTCAGCGACGATATGATGCCAGCCATTAGCTAGCCCGTCGGAAGAAGTACCATAGATGTCTCCACCACCGGTATTGAATCCAAAATTACCAGAAACAATCCAGAGATCATGAACTTGCCATCCTAATGGCATAATTGAGTTCACACCATCCCAATACATCCAGAAACTAATGGAAGTTTTATCGCCTGGAGTGGTAGATACTGGAAGATCTACTATATCAATAGCGCCGCCTACAAAGGTAGCGCTAGCACAGGTATTTGGATGAGCGGTAGAAGCATCTGCTCGATTCCTTTTTATAGCGCCACTGACACTTCCATGATATCCTCCTACACTGTCAAACACAGACGCGGATACTGCCCAGTCCGATTCATCAAAAGAATAACTGGCAATATGGACAGCTGCTGACGCAGTGCAATTTACAAACAATAAAACCAATACAATGGCTGTTTGATTAATGTGTGATTTAAGGTGCATAGGCAACTACTTTCAATGTACGATAAATAATATCAGCAGTGTCATAATTATTGTGCTGGCAGAAAATATGTAGTAAAAAGTCAATACTTTATATTTTAAAGAAATATTATCTTTCCAGGATGTGGGTCTAAAGCTTGCTACTGGTATGTATTGTTTTGCAATCCGAACAGATATGTTCACCTTCTTCACTAATTATCCAGCCACCTAATGTTGTTGCTTCATAAATACTACCTTGATAACTGGCTCTGCCATCTGATATACGCCTACCGTTTCGCTTATCTTCCCGTGGTGCTCGACGAAATTCAATAGCTCGAAGTCCTTGTGGGTTACAGATGTCACAAAAAATGATTGTTCGGATACTCATGATTGTTGTATAGCGATACTTTTAACAGGAAATTATCGTTAGGAGTGTGAATTTACTCACGATTCATCATTTAAACATAGTGCATAGTTAGCACTTTTAGAGTTCTTGACTACTATTATAGTAGCGATTACAAAACTTGGT
>CAZEFU010000225.1:0-3686 GCA_964511515.1 uncultured Wenzhouxiangellaceae bacterium | reverse complement strand
TCATCTCAGCCTTTTATTGATAACCCAAGGCATTGTAATAGTGTCTAACAAACGGTACTACCAACCAACTTCCTGCATCCCAGAGTGACACAGCCAGAATATGTTTATGCCTACACCGCAGCATAAGAATGTTGAACCACCTCTAGCTCGCGGCGCTTAATGTATTTTGACCAACCTATTGAGTTGCGTCTCTGGCATACCATGTTGGCTGCGGGGAGCTTTACTCACGGCATAATTAAACCCCACTTATTACTCGAATCTAAGGTAAATATTTTACCGCAATAAAACCTAAACAATAATATCTGCTAATGCTTCATTAGCTGCCGCCTGGGATGTAGTTTCAATAGCTACCAAAGATACATCGCCGCAATGATCAACAATATGAATCCCGCGAGATTCTATGCCAGCATCGCTCAAGCGCCGAGATAATTTTGCCAGAGCGCCTGGTTCATCGTTAAGACGCACCAATATATTTCTATTTGCAATCAACTGATAACCTGCTGCACCCAGTAGCTTAAAGGCATCTTCATAGGGGACTGGAACCAGCTTAAAAACCACGGTACTGCCAACCGAGTCTGCAGAAAAGTCTCGCAGGTCAATTTTATTAGCAGCCAGTAATTCGGTTATTTCTGTTATGAGTCCTGGGCGATCTTCAGCAATTATTGTTAGTGTGCGTAGTTGCTTATCCATTTTCCTGCTCCATACTGCTAGCTTCAATATCAGCAACCAATGCGTCAATTTGTTCACGCTGAATATGCGGCATACATACCACATGCGAAATACCATTCGCAGTCGCTAGTTGCCAACGCTCTCTAATTGTTTCATTTGGCTGTGGAAACACCACAGTTACAGCCTTATTGTTACGCCATGCTGGTACGCCAATTTTTTGTAAACTCGCTACAGCATATGCAGCAGTGGCTTGCGATTTCTCGGCTCTCTCAGATAGTCCTGTAACTCCTAACTGTTCAATTGCTTGCCACAATAATAGCGGAGAAAAACCATTACGAGATCCAGTAATTGTAGTATCTCTACTACCTATATACGAAACTGAGCGGGCAATGCGTTCCACATTATCTTTTAACGCCAGCACAATACCGCATGGTATTGGAGAGCCGATAAACTTGTGCCCTGATATAGAAATAGAATGTGCGCCATCAGCGAAGTCCCAGCGGTCGTCTCGATCAAGGAATGGCAGGTAGCCACCAGATAAAGCTGCATCTGAATGAATGTAATACTTGGAAATGGCCAATGATTTCAAGATTTCGCGAATTTTACCCAGATCATCGCGAGCTTCGGTCATGGTGGTACCGATATTTGCAAAAATAACCGGCGGCGCATCGCGGCGGATTTTTAGGGTTTCACGCAGATCGTCATAGTCAATCTCACCATTTTCTTGTGAGCGAATCATGATGTTTTTCATCCCCAGAAAATGCAGGTTCTTGCTTACACTGTAATGGGTATCTTGTGAGTGGTAGACAATGCCCTGCGGATATATTTCACGCGCCAAATACAGGCCGTATAAATTGCCTTCTGTACCACCATTGGTCACATAACCCCACCAAGCATCTGCGGGTGCACGAGTATGCCGAGCATAAAATTCTACAACCTCGCGCTCAAAGGAATATGTATTTAGCTTGTAGGTAGTGGCGGTGAATGGATCCCCAACATTATTCAAGGAATAATCTAAAAATGGAAAAAGTTCCTGGTAATCAAAGTCCATCGCCCCTGGATAGCCCAAGGATTCATCAACCGACTGGCCAAGATCAGATAACAACTGCTTAAGTTTAGTGTGCATTTTTGTATTAATAACTATAATTTTAGTTGTGGCATTTTATCATATGCTTTTGAGCGCATCCCTCATATATTATCGGTAAGAGAATACCTCAGGGTTATCTGTATTCCATAATCTTAAAGATGAGGGGCGAAAGCAACTAGTATGGAAAACAGACCCCGGCAATGACACTTTGTAGCCATTTGCTAATTAGTTGGGGATTTGAGAATCACAAAAAGGGGCCATAATCTTGACCCCTTCAAGGTCTAAATTTACTAAATTACTTACTTCCTATAAGTATCTCGCAGATACTTAACTACGGCCTTTATATCCGCATCAGTAAGATTCTTATTCCCTCCTTTAGGCGGCATGGCCATCGCTGAGCCGGGGCTCTTGAAACCAAGTTTTATACGCTTAAACAAGACCTCGTCTGAACCTGACATTGGCCCATCTGCTTTATTGAAGTCAGGCGCTCCTGGTACTGTACCTTTCCCATTTTTCCCATGGCAGGCGATACAGGTCTGAGAATAAACCTCAGCACCACTGAGAGCACTCTGTGATGTGGCTAACCTACTCGCTGGGCCATTCTCGAATACTAGTGGCTCAACTGTAATTGGCACATTGGAATCTTGCATAAACGTTAATACGTCCCGAGTTTGCTGACCGGTCAAGCCGGCTCGCATACGCATGTGAAA
Organism: uncultured Wenzhouxiangellaceae bacterium; assembly: GCA_964511515.1. Taxonomy (GTDB): domain Bacteria; phylum Pseudomonadota; class Gammaproteobacteria; order Xanthomonadales; family SZUA-36; genus SZUA-51. The sequence goes on along the minus strand of CAZEFU010000225.1, from coordinate 1,220 downwards.
CGCTGTGGTAATCCATTGGTCATCACGCAAATCTGCTGGATCTCTGGCATTGTGGCAGCGCGAGCAGGTGTCTGCCCAGACCTTAGCGCCAGCTACTGGGTCACCCCGCTCAGGGAAATGAGTTGCAAGACCTGTAGCTGAGAAACCAAAACCAAGAAGCATGATGCTAACGATAAATATTGAACTGGGGCGATATTTAACTAAAGTTTTCATAATAATTCTCCATCAGAAGCCATAGGCTAGCTGGAACAACCAGCGGTTTGTATCAGCCATGCTACCGGCCTGGCCTGAGTTAAACTCATAAGTCATTTTGCCGATGACATTACTGCTTATCAGGTAATTCAAACCCACACCCCATTGCCGCTGATCTTGGCTCGAATGAGGGGAATCGAAATCAGTGTACCGAATTACCGGTTCAAATTTACTTTGCGGAATCAAGTAAGCTACCTGTGTATACCACGACTCCCAGGTAGCTCCTTCTGAGGCTGTAACCCCCACACTTGCCGCACCGATTTTGGATTTTATATATTCCCCACGCAATTGAAGGTTACCTAGACCCCAGACAAAGTCCATACCTAGAACATCATAATCTCGGGCTTGTTCGCCATGTAAATTTGGGGCCTCTTCGCCACCACCAGTCTCATCTTTCAAACCCTGGCGATATATTTGTTTGGCCAACTCAGCTTCATCTCCATGTGCCAGCTCCAGAGCTGTGACCATAGCTTTGCCTGTAGCCACTGAAAAGCCAATCTCCATACCTGATGCAGGCATAATTCCAAAACGCCCACCGATAACCTTCTCACCATCGGCATCAGCACTGAAGCCTTCGGCTACGATTCCTTCCAACTCATATTCTTCACCATCAAAAGTAGAATTTAGTTCCGGGCCATTGGTTACAAAGGTTGCATAGTTGGTAAACATTCCACCAATCTGGAATCCTCCTCTGGCCTGTAGACCTACATCTGATGCTGGTGCAGCGCCGTCATGACCGAAACCCGGAGGTGCAGATGCTAACTTATTAATCCATGAAGGATGTAAATTCTGACGAAACTGGCCAATTGGGCTAAGAAATTTGCCGGCAACCAGGGCGATGTAGTCATTCAAGAAATAATCTATTGTCAGATATTCCAGCACAACCTCGGTTTCACCTGCTTCATTAACTTCAAATTCGAGCTCAGATTCAAGCATTACCTTATCGCGATACTGAAAATGAAAGATTG
>CAZEFU010000224.1:0-3782 GCA_964511515.1 uncultured Wenzhouxiangellaceae bacterium | reverse complement strand
GGTGCGGCAAATAATGCAACTGATAGTACACAGGCGATATCAGTTACTACTGGGCTAACAGTAACTACTTCAGCTGGTTTTGGGGTCGATACCAGCGTTAACGGGGGTGATGCGCTTTCCTTTGATGTCAGCAACCCGGGTACTCACCTTACTTTTACAGACAGCAACTCAGCGCCAATTACCGGTTCTTCACACGGCATTCGTGCCGAGAACCAAGGCAGCGGGGCGACCAGCATTACCACCACAGGCGTGGTCACTGGTAATGACTCTAGCGGCATTCGAGCGTTTAACGATTACACTGCTACGGACCTGACCGTGAATGCCCAGGGTGATGTGACCGGTGACGACGACGGAATTCTCACCGTCAACTACGGCATCGGGGCAACCAGCATCACCACCGCAGGCGTGGTCACTGGTAATGATAATGACGGCATCCAAGCGTTTAACGGTGGCACAGCTACGGACCTGATCCTGAATACCCAGAGCGATGTAAACGGCGACAAACATGGAATTCGCGCCTACAACTTTGGCAGCGGGGCAACCAGCATCACCACCGCAGGTGTGGTCACTGGTAATGACTATTACGGCATCCAAGCGTTTAACAGTGGCACTGCTACGGACCTGACCGTGAATGTCCAGGACGATGTGACCGGCTATTACGACGGAATTAGTACCAGGAACGAAGGCATCGGGGCAACCAGCATCACCACCGCAGGCGTGGTCTTTGGTGATTACGATGACGGCATTTATGCGAGAAACAATAGTGCTGCTACGGACCTGACCGTGAATGCCCAGGACGATGTGACCAGCTATAACAACGGAATTCGCGCCTACAACCGCGGCACCGGAACAACCAGCATCACCACCGCAGGCGTGGTCACTGGTAACGGCAATGACGGCATTTATGCGAGAAACAATAGTGTTGCTACAGACCTGACCCTGAATGCCCAGGGCGATGTGAGCGGCGGCGATTACGGAATTCGTACCGAGAACGAAGGCAGCGGGGCAACCAGCATTACAACTGCAAGTGCAGTACAGGGAGGCGTGGCTTATGGTATTGCGACTAATTCCAACCCGGGTTATCTAACAACAATTACCTTAAACTCACCAAGCGTAGTAAGTTCGTCTACATCAGGGTTGGGAATATTCAATAACGAAGGCGACTCTCTTGTCACAGTTAATACAGGCGCATCTGTACTTGGTGAAATAAGACTGGGTGATGGCAGCGATGATCTAACTTTCTCCGGCGGAGATTTTAGCGGAGTAACTATATTCGACGGCGGCGATGATGCCGATGTTGCTGATACCTTTATTGATACTTTAACCTTTAACGGTTCCAGCGGCCTGTTAGTTGCAGCTGATGTTATCAATTGGGAAAACATTGTAATTGAATCCGGTTCTGATATTAGCTTTGATGGAATTGAGAACTTGGTCACCCCAAACCTGAGCAGTACTGGTGGAGTTATTTTGCAAGATGGTGTTATTGGCGATACTCTAACCTTGACTGGTGATTTCACTGGCGGTGGCACACTTAGTCTGGATACAGTCGTAGATGATGGCAGTGGCGGCAGTGATTTATTCATTATTGATGGCGACATAATCAGCGACACAACTACACTTGATATTACCAATGTGGGCGGCACCGGCGAGCAAACCACAGGTGATGGCATCTTGGTCGTTCAGGTTGCCGGTAACGCACCTGCAGATGGTTTCAGCATGGATCCGTTTATAGTAGATGGGTTTGAGTATCAATTGGTGCAGGTTGGTAATGACTGGTATCTGCAAAGTAGTAACGCCAACCTCCTAAACCCAATAGCAATCCCAACGATGAGCCAATGGTCTACAAGCCTGCTAATCTTGTTACTGGGCGGCATCGCCACCCGCCGCCTAAGCCGGCGTAAGGTGAGCTAGTAAAACCGCAGCACTACCGTAGGGTGTTTAGCCCGGCCAAGCCGGGCGTAACGCACCATATCTCAAAGCGTCGGCTACACTATCAATTCCAAGGCAGCAGTTCTACAGCTGCATTTCTTAAGCTGGCTCGTGTAAAATCATATATATAGCCCGACTTTAACCAAAAAACTTTTAGGTATGGAAGCAATGAGCAAAGAGAATCAACCTCAAGCAGATAATAAAGATGCAAACGAATCAGTAAAAAGCTCAGACCCTGTAATCCCAGCCGGACAGAACACCCAAGCTAAACCTGAAGACAAAGTAGAATATTCAGTTTCTGGTGGCTTGGTGGCAAGACTAGCCCAGCTTAATATCTCATTTGCATTCACCTCATACCAGTCTGGGTTGCTATATTTTATTGGTCGCAATCAACAAAATGGCATTAATATCCACCAGGCCGCCTTGCCCAAGCCAATGGGTTTGTGTTTAGGTGATACCGGCGAGCTCACTATGACCGGTGGCTATCAGATAATGCGTTTTCGCAATATCCTGGAACCAGAGCAGCGCATTAATAATAATTTTGATGCCTGCTTTGTACCGCGAACAGTGCACGTCACTGGGCACTTAGATGCGCATGATGTTGGTCTTAACACTGAAGGCCAGCCCGTTTTTGTAAATACCCGTTTTAATTGCCTGGCTACTGTGTCACCAAAGCACAGTTTCAAGATGCTCTGGAAGCCGCCATTTATTTCAGCTTTGGTAGATGAAGATCGCTGCCACCTTAATGGCCTGGCAATGGAAGATGGCAAGCCCCGTTATGTGACTGCTGTGAGTCGCTCAGATACCATTGATGGTTGGCGTGACCGGCGCGCTGATGGCGGCATTGTGATTGATGTAGAAAGCAATCAAATTGTTTGCAAAGGCTTATCCATGCCGCATTCCCCCAGAATGCACAATGGTAAGTTATGGCTGCTTAACTCTGGTACAGGTGAGTTAGGAGTGGTCGAAATAGATAAGCATGGTAAAGGTATCTTTGAAGCCAAGGTTTTTTGCCCTGGTTTTTTGCGAGGATTGGCATTCTACGGTAATTTTGCTTTTATTGGCTTATCAAAACCGCGCTATAAACGCTTCGAGGGCCTGCCGCTTGATCAAAAATTAAAAGATGTTGATTCTGAGCCCTGGTGTGGTGTGCAAATTATTGACCTGAGCTCAGGAACCTGCGTTGACTGGTTCCGAATTGACGGGAAAATAACTGAACTATATGACCTTGAGGTCATACCAGGCGTGGCAACACCAATGGCAGTTCCTCCAGAATCTAAAGAAGCTGCTGGTTTGGTCACCTTTGCCAGCACGGATAAGGGCTAGTATTTTTTTATAGCCATTCCCTGATGTGCCAATTGGGTAAAAACCCTAAATACTTTATGTGCTGATTTATCAGTAGCTTGAGTATGTCTTGAAATATATTTTCAGTTTATTTTTCAAATGTTGTTGACAGAAATCTATCTACCTCTATAATGCGCATCCCGACCAAGAAACGCGGGTATATGAGATGGTTTTAGCAGCCGCTTACAGTTGGCTAAAAAAACCAGAATTAGTTGATAAAAAGTTATATCTTTTGTTGACATCATAAGTTCTCGTTGTATAATGGTCGGCCCAGTTAGCGAAACGCAACTGGATGAAGATTTAGTTCTTTAACAATTACAGGTAACTTGTGTGGACGCTCATGTTTTGGAAGATGCGAAACAAGAGTGTCCCAAACCTAGATAATAACGTTAGTTATAATTCTGGAGTTTGGAGATAACTCAACTTGAAAGACTTAGGTCGAAAGACCAAAAACCTTTAAACTGAAGAGTTTGATCCTGGCTCAGATTGAACGCTGGCGGCATGCTTAA
>CAZEFU010000223.1:0-3800 GCA_964511515.1 uncultured Wenzhouxiangellaceae bacterium | reverse complement strand
AAGAGGTCTTGTTACGAATAAGTCATTGCTGATCATATTTAGATGGCGAAAAAAAACTGGTCACGATTAGGGTTTTGCCCAAATGTAAATTAGAAGGTGATTATTACAGAAATCTGGGCAGGAAGTAGGATGATTTTCTGCTTTTTGACTAAGCCCTAATGCTTGAGCTACTATTGCCAATAGGTTATGATTCTGCCCCCGTAAGACATTATATGCGCGCGTAGCTCAGCGGTAGAGCACTACGTTGACATCGTAGGGGTCACTGGTTCGATCCCAGTCGTGCGCACCATTTATCTCTACTACAGATTAAGTTTAGATCGCCTAATACACGCTCCAATCAAAAATCAGAGATAAGCAGACAACAATATACAGTAGCCAAAAAAAGAAGGCGTATGGTGCTGGGTCATTTTTTGAGCCGAAGTCACTAGCAAAAAATTCTGGAAGCCCCATGCTTGCGAACCAGGCAATCAGTTTATAAAATAAAATGGGTATAAGAGATGCACCAAGAAGCAGGCTTTTGTTTATTGCCGGATCATGTTCAAATACAATAAAAAAGTACAAAGCACTTAGCAGGAAAATTCCCACAGCGACAAGCTGATGTTTCTCAATTCTAATTATTTCGAGCTCCGGTTAGGGTTTAGGTTTCCGAGATATTTCTATCGTTAATTCCTTGTTCAAACCCTAAGACTAACTGCCAAAGGTTTTCAACTTGGATCATTTCTACATTAGTCAGGCTAGCTAAGGCACTACTGTTAATTCGTTTATTGTCTATGGTTCTGGTTTGGTCAAGCATAATGTCTGAATCTGCATTTAGTAGGTCGCGTGATTTTATACGCAAGCGTAGCGGTTCGGCATTATCGATTAATTTGCTAGTAAGTGGTATTACGGTTGTGCTTGGGTGTTCTGCTTGGTTGAGCAAATCACTTTGCATAACCAAACAGGGGCGAGTCTTGCCTGCTTCAGTACCCCTGGAAGGGTTAAAGTTAGCTAGGTATATGCCGCCACGCTTATAAGCCATCGTTATCAGCGGCCTCTAAATTCTTGGATATCTCAATTGCTTGTTTTCTTGTTTTCCGGGATGCGGATAGAATATTCTGGCGCAACACATCCTTATCCAGCTGTTTTGAATAGTTTCGTACCGCATCGCGAATTACTGCTGAACGACTGGTATGAAGGCGTGTTGCTAGCTGGCTCAAGATTGCATTGAACTCATTATCTGCCTTTAATGTGATAGTTTTCATAGTAATACTCTGGTAATACCAAAATCAGTACCAGCATACAGTAAATAATCGCGGATTAGAAGTAATTACCACAAGCTTGGGAAGCTTGAAATGAGCTTGAATGAAAGGTGAGTACAATGATGATCGCGGGGCGTGCATCCGGGCTTACATATATATCTACAAAAGCGTAAAATACCCGTATGAGTAATGTAATGCGAATTTGTGGTTTTACATAGTCATCTGGGCTAGGCGTTATATTTATATACAGGGCGCTTGGCGCTCTTTTTTGTTTTGGATAGTTTTTACGGAGATTTTGATGCCGGCAATAACTCTACCGGATGGCAGTAGCCGCAATTTTGACCAAGCTGTAACAGTGATGGATGTGGCCAATGATATTGGGCCAGGCTTGGCACGGGCAACTTTGGCCGGAGAAATTAATGGTGAGCTGGTTGATGCCAGTACGCTAATTAGTGATAATGTTCAGCTGCGTTTGATTACTGCCCGGGACCCAGAAGGTCTGGAAGTTATTCGCCATTCTACCGCTCATGTTCTGGCACAAGCTGTGCAAAGAATATTCCCTAAAGCTCAAGTTACCATTGGTCCTGTGATCGATGATGGTTTTTACTACGATTTTGCCTGGGCCGATGGCTTCACTATGGAAGATCTCGACCATATTGCGGCTGAAATGCGACGCATTAAAAAAGATGATTTGCCAATCACTCGTCAGGAGGTGTCGCGTGGTGAAGCAATTCAGTTCTTTGAGCAAAAGGGCGAGTCTTACAAAGCAGAGTTGATTCAATCAATTCCTGAAGGCGACAAGCTCAGCCTTTACACCCAAGGTGAGTTCACAGATTTATGCCGTGGCCCACATGCGCCCAGCACTGGCAAGCTAGGTGTTTTTAAGCTGACCAAATTAGCTGGTGCTTATTGGCGAGGTGATAGTAATAATGAAATGCTGCAACGGGTTTATGGTACTGCTTGGACTGATAAAAAAGAACTGAAGGCTTATCTGCTGCGTATTGAAGAAGCTGAAAAACGCGATCACCGCAAGCTAGGCAAGCAGTTAAATCTTTTTCATATGCAAGAAGAAGCCCCGGGTATGGTGTTTTGGCACGATAAGGGCTGGCGCATATATACCGAGATTCAAGACTATATTCGCAAACGCATGCGGGCTGAAAATTACCAAGAAGTAAATACCCCTGAACTGGTGGATTTATCTCTCTGGGAAAAATCTGGTCATGCGGAAAAATTCCTTGATGAAATGTTTCTAACTGGCTCTGAAGAACGCACCTATGCTATAAAGCCAATGAACTGCCCTTGCCATGTGCAGATTTATAATCAGGGTTTACATTCATATCGAGATTTACCCTTACGCATGGCCGAGTTTGGTTCTTGTCACCGCAATGAGCCTTCCGGTTCTTTGCATGGCTTAATGCGAGTGCGCGCCTTTACCCAAGATGATGGGCATATATTCTGTACCCCAGAACAGGTGCAGTCGGAAGGCGAAGCATTTATTAAGTTGCTTTACAGTGTGTATCGCGATTTCGGTTTTACTGATATTGAAGTTCTGCTTTCCACCCAGCCAGAAGAAAGCATTGGTACTGATGAGCAATGGCGGCAGGCAGAAGAGGCACTGGCAGCATCTTTGGATAATGCTGGAATTGACTGGAAAGAGAATCCGGGTGAGGGTGCCTTTTATGGCCCTAAAGTTGAATTTTCCTTGCGCGACAGTATTGGCAGAATTTGGCAATGCGGTACTTTGCAGCTAGATTTCAATATTCCGGGAAGACTGGATGCCACCTATATAAGCGAAGATAGCTCGCGCAAAACCCCGGTTATGTTCCATCGTGCTATTCTTGGTTCCTTGGAGCGTTTTATTGGTATCTTGATTGAGCACTATGCCGGAGCAATGCCAGCTTTTCTGGCTCCAGTGCAGGCGGTAATTATGAATATTACCGATAAACAGGCCGATTATTGCCAAAATGTTGCCAAAATGCTTGAAAAACAAGGCTTCCGCGTCAATTTAGACTTGAGAAATGAGAAGATCACCTATAAAATTCGCGAACATTCTCTAGCAAAGGTTCCATACTTGTTAGTTGTGGGTGATCGCGAGGTAGAGAATCAACAAATCGCAGTAAGAAAGCGCGGTAACGAAGATCTTGGTACTATGTCAGTAGCAGATTTTGCCGCAAGGTTGACGACTGATGTCGCAGCTTATGCAAGAGACAATAAAACAGAAACTCCTGAGGAGGAATAAACATCGCTAGTGGAAAAAAAGAAACACGACGGAATGGCGCAATTCGCGCAACCGAAATTCGTGTGATTGATGCAGCCGGAGAACAGGCTGGAATTATGACGCTTGAAGAAGCTCTGCTTAAGGCTGGAAGTGCTGGTCTTGATCTGGTGGAAATATCGCCTAATGCGAGCCCGCCAGTATGCAAAATTATGGATTACGGCAAGTATCGCTTTGAAAATGCGAAGCAAAAGCAGCAATCTAAAAAGAAACAAAAACAAGTGCAATTAAAGGAAGTTAAATTCCGCCCAGGTACTGAAGAAGCTGACTATCAGGTAAAACTACGT
>CAZEFU010000222.1:0-3891 GCA_964511515.1 uncultured Wenzhouxiangellaceae bacterium | reverse complement strand
GTAGGCTAGCTTCTTGCCAGTGCATGCGCAGTAAGCGGTGAGCGATAGAGTGAAATGTACCAACCCAAAGAGAGCGCACATCGGTGTTGAGCAAATCTCTGGTGCGCTCGCGCATTTCCCCGGCGGCCTTATTGGTGAAGGTAACGGCCAGAATTGACATTGGCGATATGCCATCAACCTCAATCAGCCATGCCATTCGATGAATCAGAACTCTGGTTTTGCCTGAACCTGCACCAGCTAGAATCAACAGATGTTTTTCGCTGGCTGTAACTGCATCCCGCTGGGCGGGGTTTAACTCATCAAGTATATGGGAGACATCCATAGGGCTTAAGATTCTCGCTCAATAGCTCGATAGCCAATATCAGAGCGATAAAAACTTCCCTGCCATGAAATTTTCTCTGCTGCAGCATAGGCTAACTCGCGGGCAGCTGAGACACTATCGCCAAGAGCACTGACACATAATACGCGGCCACCGCTGCTTATGGTTTTGCCATTTTCAAGCTTGCTGCCGGCATGAAAAACTTTTACATCTTTGCCAAAGTCTTGCTCTAGGCCTTTAATTTCAAAGCCGGTGGAGTAACTTTCCGGATAACCCTCAGCTGCCAGAACTACACCCAATGCCGGGCGTGGATCCCACAATGCCTGGGCTTGATCCAGCCTGCCTTCGATAGCCGCCTCGCATAAGGCACTTAAATCTGCCAGTAGGCGCTGCATGATTGGCTGGGTTTCGGGGTCGCCAAAGCGAACATTAAATTCCAATACCTTAAAGTTATCTTCCGGATCAATCATCAGACCAGCGTAGAGAAAACCGGTGAATGGGTGACCTTCAGCAGCCATACCATCGATGACTGGTTGAATTACCTCGCGCATAACCCGGTCATGTATTTCTGGCGTGACTACAGGCGCCGGTGAATATGCGCCCATGCCGCCGGTATTGGCGCCCGTATCACCATCACCAACAGCCTTATGATCTTGAGAGCTGGCAAGTGCCAGAGCATGTTTGCCATCTGCCATCACAATAAAACTGGCTTCTTCGCCATCCAGATATTTTTCAATAATTACCCGGTGACCTGCTGTGCCAAAAGCATTTCCGGCGAGCATATCAGTAATAGCAGTTTCAGCCTCTGTTACTGTCTGGGCAATAATTACTCCTTTGCCGGCAGCCAATCCATCGGCTTTGATTACAATCGGTGCGCCATGTTGGCGGACAAATGCTACTGCTGTGGAAATATCAGTAAACACTCCATAGGCAGCAGTCGGGATGTTATGCCGGGACATAAAATCTTTGGCGAATGCCTTGGAGCCTTCCAGTTGAGCACACCAAGCTGATGGGCCGAAACAGTTAAGCCCGGCTGCGGAGAACTTATCTACAATGCCAGCTACTAGGGGGGCTTCCGGGCCGACTATGGTGAGGTCGATGCAGGAGTCTTTGGCAAACAGTAATAATTCATCAATGCTGTCTGCGGAGATTTTCAGGTTTTCACATTTGTCTTCACTGGCAGTGCCGGCATTGCCAGGTGCTACCCAGATTTTTTCTACCCGAGCAGATTGGGCCAATCGCCATGCCAGAGCATGTTCACGGCCGCCTGAGCCTATTACTAATACTTTCATATCAATGTCTAAAGTGCCTGATGCCGGTAAATACCATGGCTATTTCATGTTCATTCGCAGCGGCAATAATTTCATCGTCACGAATCGAGCCACCCGGTTGGATTATTGCATTGATTCCGGCTTCTGCTGCGGTATCAATACCATCCCGGAAGGGAAAGAATGCATCTGATGCCATCACTGCGCCATTCAGGTCTAGTCCAGCATCTGTGGCTTTCCAGCGAGCTATGCGGGCTGAATCTATCCGACTCATTTGCCCAGCACCGATACCCAGTGTTTGACCGTTAGCGGCGAATACAATGGCATTGGATTTAACCATCTTGGCGACTTTCCAGGCAAATAGAAGATCTGACCACATATCTGCACTGATTTGCCCCGTACTAACGACATTGCAAGCGGCTTGTTGAAGTTGGTGTTGGTCGTTATCTTGTAATAGCAAACCACTATTGATTTGTTTGAAGTCGAAGCTGTTATTTGCTGATTCCTGCCATAGCCCACTGACCAGCAGGCGAACATTCTTTTTAGCAGAAAAAACCGCAGCCACTCCGGCATCAATTGCAGGAGCGATAACTACTTCAACAAATTGCTGCTCTAAAATTATGCTTGCAGTGTCTGAGTCTAGCTGCTGATTGAAGGCAATAATGCCACCAAAGCTGGAAGTAGGGTCGGTAGCAAAGGCTTTTTGGTAAGCCTCGCCAAGGCTGGCACCTAGGGCCACACCACAAGGGTTGGCATGTTTGACAATTACGCAGGCAGGCTGGTGATTAAATAGCTTGATGGTTTCCAGAGCGGCATCAGCATCGGCTATATTGTTAAATGAAAGAGCCTTTCCCTGAATCTGCTCTGCTGTTGCCAAGCTACCATCTGCAGGGTTCTTTTGGTGGTAGAAAGCTGCTCTTTGATGCGGGTTTTCGCCATAGCGCAGTGCCAACTTTTGTTCAAATTGAGGAGTGTAATACTGTGGTAGCCCAAGCTTATCATCTGTTGTTGTGCTTAGGTAAGCTGCTATCAGGCCATCATAATATGCAGTATGCGCAAATGCTTTGCTTGCCAGTGTGCGCCTGACGCTTAAATCTATACTTTTTGTCAGAACCTTATCGAGCACATCTGAATAATCTTCAGGACCCACAACCACTATCACATCAGTGTGATTTTTTGCAGCAGCGCGCAGCATGGCCGGGCCGCCGATATCTATATTCTCAATGGCAGTATCGATACTGGTATTTGGTTTAGCGATGGTTTCTGCAAACGGATATAGATTGACCACAACAATATCTATTGTGCGGATATTGTGCGCATTCATCACCGCCTCGTCCTGACCCCGGCGGGCAAGAATTCCGCCATGAATGATAGGTTGCAGAGTTTTTACCCTACCGCCCATAATTTCGGGAAAGCCAGTGTGCTTGGAAACATCGGTTACTTCCAGCCCGGCATCTGTCAAGTGCTTGGCACTGCCACCAGTGGATAATATTTCGTATCCGGCTGCGATTAGTCCTTGGGCAAATTCTATACAACCGTGTTTATCAGAAACGCTGATCAAGGCGAATGGTTTCTGTGAATTAATTTTAGTCATTGCCAGGGGTCCTGTGGGCAGCTCTAAATTATGCGGTGCTTATTTTGTATAAACGGATTTTACTACGCAGGGTGGTTCGGGTCATGCCAAGAATCCGCGCGGCACGACTCTGATTTCCCGCCGTCTTTGTTAACACCTCTTCAATCAGGGATTGCTCCACAGTGGCGATAAACAATTGGTGTAAATTATCGGGATCGGTATTGTCCATATCATCAAGATAGTCACGCGCAACCTTTCGAATATACTTGCAAAGAGGCAGGCTAGGGCTGGCAGGCTTATTACTCATGATGTGTTATTGAGTCTCGTTGATATTTACAGGAACTGAATTTCGAAGCCACTGGCAACAGCACCAGGGTCACTGAATTCTACAACAACTGGCAGCAAAGCATCAGGTGCAAGACCACTACTTAGATCACTTTTCTCGGGCAAATATTGCTGCGGCTCTAATTGTATTCGAGCCATTGGCTGCTGGTTGGTATCCAGCAAGGTTATTTCCAGATCTGGGAAGTCCTGCCGGAACTCGGCACGGTTTACCAGCGTAAGGCTCAAGACCAAGCCGTTTGCCTGAGAAGGATGGTTGTGCATATCGCGGCTAAGTAGTTGGAATTTGCTCGGGTCTCTTCTGCTCTCAAGTTTCTTTGCTTCAACTAAATTCATGCCCTCAGCAATTGAGTGTATGGCTGGGCTTTGAAGTAATTGCTCACTATAAT
>CAZEFU010000221.1:0-3905 GCA_964511515.1 uncultured Wenzhouxiangellaceae bacterium | reverse complement strand
CCTTGGTAGAGAAACCCTAACACAGCAAGTGGACTAATTATGACAGGGCAAGCCACACTCACTGAGCAAAGTAAAAGCCAGGACTTTCCCCACACCTGCAACACTGAGTAGTATCTGTAATGTCCGCTTCCAATCAGGGGTGATGGTTTGCCCTGTCTATGGCTTAAACGATGAGCAACTTGCTCTGGCAAAATCACATAAAGTAATTAACAGTAAAGTTAGAGTATTCAGCGACCGCGCTAATGCCCTAAGTGCCTGTAATGAGGTATATCAAGAGTATTTAACAGCTTAGCTGTAACAGTATTAAGCTTCGCCTGTGCTGACAACTCGCATATGTAAATCTTGCTGTGGGTATGGGATCGAGCAATCTGCAGCTTCAAGTTCCCGTTTTATACTCGTAAGTAACTCTGCTCTTACAGTCCAATAATCATCAGTTGCAACCCATGGTCTAACTACGAAGTTGACACTACTATCGGCAAGGTCCATTAATAATACCTGTGGTGCAGGATCAGTTAATACTTGCGAATGCTGTTGCAGAACTCTTTCACAGATTGCGCTAACCTTGCTGAGATCATCATCATAGCTAACTCCAATAACCATATCGATGCGCCGCCGTTTTTTAGCGGTGTAATTGGTGATTGGGTTATTAATGATAGTGTTGTTAGGCATGATTACTTGTTTATTGTCTGGAGTAAGAAGAATGGTTGAGAACAGGGTTACAGATGAAACTGTTCCTGTCATACCGGATACTTCTACGAGATCGCCATTACGGAAAGGCCCCAAAATTGCAATAATCACCCCAGCTGCAAAGTTAGAAAGAGAATCTTTTAGTGCTAGTCCGATTGCGAGTCCAGCGGCACCTAGAACTGCAAAAACTGTGGTGACATTTAAGCCTAAAGATTCAAGTCCTGCAATGAAAGGTATGCTGTAGACTATAATATATACTAATTTACCCACAAAATTTTTGAGTAATTCAGCGCTACCCCATTTTTTCATTCCTCTACGGGTGAGGGCAGATACGATTCGAGCAATATAGTGCCCAACAACAAAGAAAATTAGAGCTGCCAGAAATTTAGCTGTGTATTCTATAAATTTCTCATTCTGTGCTAGTTCACTGAAGAATATTTGAATATTTTCCATTATTTTGATCCTAAGATTTAAATACCAGTCTGCTTTGACCAGTTTTGCTTCAATTCATGCCACTCGAGCTTAAACCAGGGCGTAAACACTTCAGGTTTTGTTTCAAGTTCACGTTCCAATTGCTGTGCAGAAATCCAACGCCAGTCATCAACTTCCTGATCATTAGCATAGACCTCACCATCGTAATGCCCCACCAGTACCGAGCAGAGTTCATTTTCAGCGCCGATATTGTTAAAGTTTGCTTGATACTCGAATCGGTATAGGTATTCCAGAGAGCATTTAACGCCAAGCTCCTCTTGTAACCGCCTTTTAGCTGCTGTTGCCAGGTCTTCACCTTGTCTTGGGTGCGAGCAGACACTATTTGACCAGTAGCCTCCCCAGAGGCGTTTGCTTGAGCTGCGTTGCTGTAGAAGCAATTCGGATTTGGAGTTGAATATAAATAATGAAAATGCCCGGTGCAGTATCCCGTCTCCATCGTGGGCAAGGTCTTTGCTGGTATATCCCAAAACCTGATCGTTGCTATCTACAAGAATCAGTGATTCATCATCAAATGAAACTACATGGCTTACGCTGGCGGCGTTATTATCCAATATCCACCTCCATAGCCTGGTAGCCGCTTTCTTGCAAGGCATGGATTACCTGATGCCGGTCATCAGGGCACAGAGCAATGATAGAGCCACCGCCACCAGCGCCCGTCAGTTTCGCGCCTAAGGCACCATTGCGGCGGGCTATTTGCAGCATTTCTTCCAATTCCCAACTAGATGTCTGCAAGGCATTTAACTGGCCTTGGCAGAAATTCATCAAGCTTCCCAGAGTGTGTAAATCTCCCAGCTGTATAGCAGTGCGAGCACTGAGAGTAAGGCGGTCTATTTCATCAAATACCCGGTTATACAAGTCGGTATTATCTTCCCAGCCACGCCGAACTTGAGCCACCATGCCAGCGGTAAGGCTTTCTACCCCGGATATGCCAATCACTAGTGGAATAGGGCAGGCAGATTTTAAGGGTTCAATGCTGGCACCATTTTCGCCAGGGGTGTAGAGCATTAATTTGCCGTATGTGGCAACCGTATTATCGATTCCGGATGGATCGCTATGTGCTACTTTTTCGAACTCAAAGGCGAATTCATTAACGTTTTCATCACTAAGATGAAGATTAAAGTGGGTATCAAGTGCGCGCACGATAGCAACCGCAACCGCGGCTGAACCGCCCAATCCCATAGCACGGGGGACACTGGGGAAAACCTCGATGCGAATGGCCTCTTGCAGTAAGTCGAAATGTTCGAGTATGGCCCCTAGTGGGCGCTCGAATGATCTGCGCTTGGCAGGATCGCGGTTAAGTGTGTATTCAACTCCCCAGCGAGGAACAATAAATTCAATCTCGCCACTGCTAGATGGGTGAATAGTGGCTCTAGCTGCCATTGGCACTGGAGCTGCAATAGCGTGGCGGCCATAAACCACGGCATGTTCACCTAGCAGAATGATTTTACCGTGACCGCCAGAGAAATTTTCATCAATTTCTTTAGCAGTGCAATGCTCAGAGCTTACGGCTTTCAATTTGCGCTGATCTTTTTTGACTTCTGTGATGATCTCTTTAGCACGCCAAATTTTTATCTGCCCATCTTCAATTAAACGATCAACTACCGTATCAAATATTGATTGTCCGGCACCTGCAGCCATAACAACACTACGTGCATGCAGGGTCATATGGCCTTTCTGGATGCCATCTGTAGCTAGAGCTTTTATTGCCGAGAAGTTTTGTGCCAGACCCACAACTGCCATTATTTCGGCCAGCTCCCGGGCTGATTTAATCCCAAGGATTCGATGATTTACACCAACGGTTTTGTTAGATTCTAATGCGCCGCCAACAATGCCAACTTTTAATGGTACTTCGATAAAGCCTATCAAAGAACCGTCTTCTGCCTTGTTCCAGCGGGTCAGGGCGGTGTATTGGCCGCCACGGGCTGCCCAGGCATGGGCTGCAGCTTCAATCGCGCGCCAGTCGTTACCTGTGGCTAACGCCAGAGCATCTATGCCATTCATTACGCCTTTATTGTGAGTTACCGCGCGGTACGGGTCGGCCAGGGCAAAGTCACTGGCAATTATAATTCCATCGCGTACCTGTTCGCCATCGAGACCTTTATTGGCCAGTAGCTCCACTGGGATGCGGGTCCAGGCACGTACCAGTGATCGATCGGTGAGGTTGGATAAAATTCGCAGGAAGGTTTTACCATTGGTGATTTTTTCCAGCAAAGGAGCTATGCCCTCGCACATGGTATTAACCAGGTTGGCACCCATGGCATCGCAGGTATCGACAATAATATGGATCACCAGCATGTCGCCAACTTCGCCAGCAGAGGGCACAGTTCTAACCTCAAGTTCGCGGGCGCCGCCACCACGCGCTACCAAGTTAGGGTGCAGCGAATTAGCGAGATTAAGAAGCTCCATTTCATTTTGAATTATTGCCGCTCTAGCTTTGGCATGATTTGGTACTTCCACTAGTTGTACCTGCCCAATTAGTAGCGATTCAGATGATTCAGTATGAAAGCCACCGGCCTGATGTACTGTTTTTGCTGCAGAGCTCAGGGCTGCAACAATCGAGGGTTCTTCTACCACCAATGGCACCACATACTCGCGGTCATTGATCAGGAAATTAACCCCAAGGCCAACCGGTAAACCGAGTACACCGATGACATTTTCGATCATCTTATCGGCAGATTCTGTATTTAGCAGGTGCTCACCTTTGAGCAGACTCAGGTAATCTTCTT
>CAZEFU010000220.1:0-3936 GCA_964511515.1 uncultured Wenzhouxiangellaceae bacterium | reverse complement strand
CCTGAGATTCGCCAGCTAAAAGGTGAAGATGACTGGCAAGCAGAAACGACCCCATCAAATCTGGACGTGATATCTGAAGCTTGGTCAGGAGCGGCGCGTAAAGCTATGGGATTACCTGGCTTTATTGGTAAAACTGTTAAGGGTGCTACCCAGGTTTACACTGACAAGCGCTTACGCCAACTAAACCCACCACCAAGAATACTTAGCGCAGAAAAAACTATTTTTAATCAGGCGATTCAAACTGCGCGAACTTTTCACGGTAGGAATTTCGATTTCAGGAGAATTAAGGCAATTCGTAAAGCCCTACCCGGCATAACTATCAATGATGTAGTGATGGCAGTTTGCGCTGGTGGCCTACGTCATTATTTAATAAAAAAAGACAAACTACCCAAACAGCAACTAGTTGCCATGGCACCGATTTCTGAGCGCGAAGAAGCTGGCGAAGGTGATAATGGCAATCAAGTTTCCGGTATGCTGGTCGGTCTAGAAACCCATATCAGTGACCCACTAAAAAGATTACTAAATATCCATGGAAATACCAGCCGCTCGAAAGTTCATGCAAACGCCATGTCTGCAAGCGAGCTTAGTACTTTCTTGCCCTCTGAGACTTTGGCAACCGCGGCAAGAATGTATACTCGTTTGCGTTTAGGTGGCTATCATCGCCCATTCTTTAATGTCACCATAACTAATGTTCCGGGCCCACCAGTACCGCTCTATATTGCTGGTGCTAAAATAAACTCAGTTTTCGGGATGGCACCAATTTTAGACGGTCTGGGCTTGCTACTAGTTGTGCTCAGTTATCAGGATCAAATATCCATCGGGATTAACTCCTGCGAACAAATTGTCCCAGACCCTGAATTTCTTGCTGATTGTTTTGACTTTTCACTAGATGAACTGGAGAATGCAGTCTTACAACTGGATTCAAACCAGCATGCAAGCATCACTATACCAGCACGGAACACTAAACCCTCAACTGGAAGCGTCACCTTATCTGAAGCCTGTATGGCATTAAATGAGGCTTTAGATGCCTTGGAAGCAGAAAAATAATAATGAATAAAAGGCTCAAACTCACGCCCGTTGATGCAGAAGCGCACAATGTAGTTAACAGATCCCACCGACCCTCAAAACTTCTAATGATGCTGGAGGGACGGGCATTTTATGATGCATTATCAATGCTACCGATGCTAGCTCTGAAGAAGTATTTACCGCAAGGCGATAATCACCCAGTGCTGGTGCTGCCGGGATTTTTAGCTAGTTCAAAATCAACCTCACCCTTGCGTAAATATTTGGCCGACCTAGGTTATCGATCCCATCGTTGGAAGTTAGGTTATAACATGGGTTATAGCACAGAGCTACATGACGGCATGAGAAGAAGGGTTGTTGATTTAGTAGAAAGGTATGGTGAGAATATTAGCCTGGTAGGCTGGAGTCTTGGTGGGGTTTTTGCGCGCGAATTAGCGCGAGAAATGCCAGGCATTGTGCGTCAGGTGATTACCATGGGTAGCCCATTCAGAGGCCACCCCAGCTCCAGTAACGCCCACCGAATCTTTGATCTAATCAGCGAACACTCATATGGAGAAATACCCAGCTCTTTTCTAGAACATATGGAAGTTCCACCGCCAGTGCCCACAACTGCACTTTACACTCGCGGCGATGGCATTGTAGCCTGGCAATCTACGGTAGAATTATCGGACCGAGCCGATGTGGAGAATATCCATGTAGGTGGCGCCCATCTTGGCTTGGGTTTTAACCCCAGAGTATTAGTAGCACTAGCCGACCGCCTGGCTCAAGCTGAAGGTGACTGGCAACCATTTACACCATCCCGATGGATGCAGCCTCTGTATAAGAACTTATACCCAGACTGGCTAGTCCATGGTGATAAAAACCCGTTAAAACCCCAAGCCAAATCTGAATCAGTTTAATTCAGACTACTGCCAAACTACCACAACGACTCTAATTTAAAACCCGCATCTTCTAGCAGCTTAATTAAGCCAGTTTCACCCGGTAAATGTAGCGCTCCAACCGCTATAAAAACCCCACCTTGCTGCAATAATGGCATTGCCCGTTCTAACATTCTTAGGTTGCGTTTATCTATCCCTTCAAGTTGAAACCACGCTGCCATACGGGGCTCCATATCAGCCATTTGTTGTTGTGCTATTGCAGCCAAACGGTGTAGATCTCGACTAAGCCAGACCTCAACCATTTCGTTATTCTGCTGCTGAATTTGATCAAACTCTAATATCACCTGGCGTAACATCGTAAGTTGATCCTCTGTAGGCATGCCCTCCAAAAACCCAATTTGTTCTTCTAGAGTTTCCAATGCAGTGAGGGTAGCGCCCATACTAACCGCTCGAAGTGAAAGGCTAAAATCCAGAAACATTCCGGTTTCTGGCGGCGGCACGCTCAATGTCATAGCTGCCGCCCAAACTTTTAAATGTTTAACTTCAGCTTTAGGTAAACCATAACTAACAAGGCGAGCTTCTAGCTGTTGATAAAGTTCGGATCCAACTTTATCTGTCAATAAGCTCCCATCGTTATAACGCATAGCCTCCATCAATTTGCTTAGTGTTGGCATATTTGGCACCAACTCCATAGCAAAAACTGGTGCTGCTCTTACGCTATCTAGCAATACTTGTGGGTGGTCAAGTACCCTGGCATCTTCACTGTGAATGGTGCCGAACAAAAAACTTTCCTTGCCGGATTTTGAAGTGATTTTCCAGAGCAAGCCCTTATCTGTTGCTGGTGATGCCAGCGCTGATTTTATTGACGCTGCAGACCCACTAGTAGAGAAGACCAAAGCCAAGCCAATGATTAGCAATACAACATATTTTCTAAGCAAGCATGTGCTTATCTTTCTTTTCATCTTTTCTTGTCTCTTTTCGGTTATGATTCCCTATTGTCGCTGATTTGGAAGATTTCTTCACTATGTCATGGTCTAGCACCTTAATAGCCAAACGATTCCGTGGGTTTTTACCTGTTGTTGTTGATGTTGAAACTGGCGGTTTCAATTCAAAAACCGATGCTCTGCTGGAGATAGCAGCCACTATTTTACGCATGGACGACAATGGCAAACTTTTTGCTGCTGAAACCCACGCCTGCCATGTAGAGCCCTTTGAAGGTGCAAATATTGAGCCTGCTGCATTGGAAATTACTGGCATTCAGCTCGATCATCCATTTCGCATTGCTATGGGTGAGAAAGAAGCGCTAACTCATATCTTCAAACCAATTCGCGCCGAACTAAAAGCTACTGCCTGTACTCGAGCTATCTTGGTTGGGCATAACCCTTCTTTTGATCTGTCTTTTATTAAGGCAGCTATTGAACGCAGCAAGGCAAAGCGTAACCCATTCCACGCCTTCAGCACTTTTGATACAGCCACCCTTGCTGGCTTAGCTTATGGGCAAACAGTACTGGCACGCGCGGTGCAAGCTGCAGGTTTATCCTGGAAGGAATCTGAAGCTCATTCTGCTATTTATGATACTGAGCGTACAGCTGATCTATTTTGTAACATCATTAATCGCTGGTCCGAGCTTTCCTTTTTAGCGGAAGGTCAAACAGCAAGCATGGAAGTAAACGAGTGAACTCAGATTTCTTAATGAATACATACGCTCGGCTGCCAGTGGCTTTCGAAAAGGGCGAAGGTGTTTGGCTCTGGGACCAACAGGGCAACAAGTATCTTGATGCAGTATGTGGCCTGGGAGTCACGGGCTTGGGGCATGCGCATGCGAAAGTAACCGCTGTAATTGCAGAGCAAGCCGGTATCTTGATGCACACTGCTAATTTGGCGCATATTCCATGGCAGCAGCAACTTGCCGAAAAACTCTGTGGCTTAGCTGATATGGAGAAGGCCTTTATTGCCAATAGTGGTGCAGAGGCTGTTGAGTGCGCATTAAAAATCGCTCGTCTTCGCGGCCATCAGCAAGGTATCACGTTACCAA
>CAZEFU010000219.1:0-3944 GCA_964511515.1 uncultured Wenzhouxiangellaceae bacterium | reverse complement strand
GCTTGAATCCAATTTATGGCCTCACGAGCAGAGGTGCCGGCAGAAATCACATCATCAACTATTAACACCTTGCCAGCTAAGGGTGCACCAACAAGTTGGCCACCTTCTCCATGGCCTTTTATTTCTTTGCGATTATATGCATAAGGCATATTTCCATTCCTAAGCTCGCTCCAGGCCATTGCGATTCCAGTTGCCAATGGAATGCCTTTATACGCCGGGCCGAATAACATATCAAAATCAACATCGCTGGCAGCTATACATTGTGCATAACTATTGCAAAGAATACGCATGGAGTGACCATCATAAAAATCGCCAGCATTGAAAAAATAAGGGCTCTTGCGTCCGGACTTCAAAGTAAACTCACCAAATTTGAGTATATCCCGTTCAATGGCAAGTTCAATTAATTGGGTTTGATAAGCGTGCATAGATATCTAATTTTAAATGAATGTACGCTTAGTTTAGTAGATGCCATGACTTTCTGCATGCGAAAAAACTCTAGTTTCTGGTAGACTATGTATTCAATTCATCGAACGGAGGGGTACACCATGGGATTTTGGATAGTTCTAGCAATAATCGCCGTAATTATTTTTGCGGCCATTTCAATTTACAACGGGCTTGTTGCCAAACGCAACCAGTATAAAAACGCCTTTGCACAAATTGATGTGCAATTAACTCGGCGCCACGACCTTATACCTAATCTGGTCGAAACTGCAAAAGCCTATATGAAGCACGAGAAAGGCACACTTGAAGCGGTAATAAATGCTCGTAACGCAGCGGTTAATGGACTGCAGGCTGCTAAAGCCGATCCGTCTGATCCCGAAGCGATGAAGAATCTTTCACAGGCTGAGCAAGGATTGTCTGGTGCATTGGGACGTTTATTTGCACTGTCTGAGGCATACCCTGACTTAAAAGCCAATCAGAATATGATGCAGCTTTCTGAAGAGCTGACAACTACAGAAAATAAAGTATCCTTTGCTCGTCAGGCATTTAATGATGCAGTGATGATGTACAACACAGCGCGCGAGTCTTTTCCAGCCAATTTATTTGCAATTACTTTTGGCTTTGGTCCAGCAGAACTGCTGGAAATTGAAGATGAGACAAAACGCGAAGTACCAGAAGTTTCCTTCGAATAGGGAATTATTCGCCACCACCTCGGTGGTGGCGATACTCCAGTTTTAAATACCTATGAATTTCTTCGACCATCAAGAAAAAGCTCGCAAGCAAACTCGCTGGCTAGTTTTTTTGTTTATTTTGGCATTGCTGGCAATTGTGCTGGCAATAGAGGTTATCGCCTTGATGTTTCTCGGGCAACCCAGCCCTTCCGGCAGTAGTAGTTTGATTGATCCAGCTTTTCTAAGTTACAACACCCCGCTGGTTGGCGGCGCTGCGGTCGTGACTTTAGGGCTTGTGGGCTTGGCCACAATGTTTCGCATGGCATCTTTGCGCGCTGGTGGCGGCAAGGTTGCGGTGGAGCTCGGTGGAGTCAGGGTTGGCGCGGACCCACGCGACCCATTACGCCGAAGACTGCGTAATGTGGTTGAAGAAGTGGCCCTTGCATCAGGAGTGCCAGTACCGGAAATTTATGTTTTAGAGAAAGAATCAGGAATAAATGCATTTGCCGCAGGCTATACCCCGGCTGATGCGGCAATAGCTGTAACCCGTGGTACTCTGGAAAAACTTAGCAGGGATGAACTGCAGGGGGTAATTTCACACGAATTTAGCCATATTCATAATGGCGATATGCGCCTAAATATTCGTTTGATTGGTTTGCTCTTTGGGATTATGGTGCTGTCGCTGGTGGCCAGGCGGGTACTCTTTAGTGCACGCTACACTAGAGTTTCCAGATCCTCCAGTAACAACAGCGGCGGTGTGCTGATCTTAGTCGCTATAGGAGTGTTGGTGGTTGGTTATGTGGGTATGTTTTTCGCACGCTGGATTAAAGCTGCGGTTTCGCGCCAGCGGGAATATTTGGCAGATGCATCTGCAGTTCAGTTCACTCGTAACCCTGATGGTATTGCCGGAGCCTTAAAACGAATAGCTGTAGAGGCCAATGGTTCACTGCTGGAGGCTGAAAGCGAAGAAGTTAGTCATATGTTGTTCGGTGAAGGTGGCAAGGCAAGCTTGATGGCAACGCATCCACCATTAATAAGGCGTATCCAAAAAATCCAGCCAAGCTTTGATCCGCGCGAACTGCAAGATCTGGCAAAGAAAATCAAGCGCCAAAATAAGCAAGAAGTTGAAGATGAAGAGCGCCGCCGGGCACGTGCTGAGAAAAAATCAGAAACTGGTGGTGCTGGAATGTTTGATGCTGGCAATCTAATCGATAATATTGGTAACCCGGATCAAAACCAACTTATTTTTGCAGCCTTGGTAGCCGCCTCATTACCACAAGAGGTGCAATCTGCCGCTCGCTCTGCAGAGTGGGCACCAGAGACCTTATGTTTATTATTGCTGAGTAACGACCCTGAGATTCGTGAGCGGCAAATGTTGCTGGTTGCAACCAGGCTCGGTAGTGATAGCGAACAGCAATTACGCACTCTGCAAGATGCTTTGCCGGAACTTTCGGCTGAGCAACGACTACCACTTGCTGAAATGACCTTCCCGGCTCTGAAAAGACGACCCCGAGAAGACCTGATGCGCCTGCTCGACACCATTCGTGCATTAATTAGCGCTGATGGCCAAGTTGATGTTTATGAATATACGTTGGCAAAAATGCTGGAAGTGATGGTTGCAGATGCAATCTCACCGGCAAGCTCCAGTATTGGTGGGCGCAAGTCAATCAAATCCTTAAAGACCCATGTGAACAATTTTCTGATGGTGGTTGCCGATTTAGGCAATGCTGATCAGGCAGAAGCAATAACTGCATGGCAGGCAGGTATGCGTGAAGCTGGATTAAAAATTGGCGACTATAACCCAGGTAATTGGCGCAAGGTTCTGGACACTACTCTAGTGAAACTTGATCAACTCGCACCTAAGCAAAAAGAGTTGTTGTTACGGGCAATTGTAGAAACTATGGTTTCTGATAAGGAAGTTAACTTGATAGAGGCTGAGTTATTACGCGCTATCTGTGCCAGCCTGCATGTGCCGTTGCCGATGCTTGATCTATAGAGGCCCAGCTACCCCATAGAGTACCGTTTGGCTGTTTCTGGGCGGCAATTATTCAAACGAGTCATTAAACAGACCACCTGTGGCGGTAATTATGACCTCATCATCGGGGAAGTCTGTGTTTGCACCGCCTGCTGGCAAGCTTGCCACTGCAATAACTTTTAATTGCTGCGCTTCGAGTGTGCGAGTGCGTAAACTCAGGGTAAATTGCATAGCTTGTCCCTCATCCAGATTCAATACTGTATCGACCGCCCTATATTGATCCCCAGCTTGTCGAACTTGACCACAGTTAATCCCGGGTTGGTCTGAGCAAACCAACTCAATAAACTCTGAAGCACCGAATGTCAAGATGGCGAAGTTGCCATTAATCACATCTCCAGGCCCGTTGTTGATCAGCTCATAGACCACTGTTTCCAAGCTATCGGGTTGTAAGAAGTCTGTTTGTGAAACGATAGATAAGTTTAAAACTGCACTGCTCATTACCGGTTCTGGAGCCACCACTGCAACTGTAGTGGCAGTTGCATCATCTGCTGGAAACAGGTCTACTACTGCAAGATCTGGGATAATAGTGGTCGACAGAGCCAGCGGGTTCACAACTGCAACTGTGGTAGCGCATCTACCGCGATAAAGTACGCGCGAGCGTGCAGGCAAGTTGACTATATCGCTGGCAACATTATTGAGGTTGCTCGCATCTCCTATCGCGCCTTTCTCGGCTATGGCTGTCCAGTTACAACTGGTGTTTAGTGGTAAGAATAAACCAAGCTGGTTGTTGCTCCCGGCGCTATTACCAGGGTTACTTGCATCAAGCCAAACCACCATAGTGTCTCCCGCTGCTCTAG
>CAZEFU010000218.1:0-3969 GCA_964511515.1 uncultured Wenzhouxiangellaceae bacterium | reverse complement strand
TTATTGATCGAGGTCTTGATCGCTTAAATCAAAACACAGACAAGAAGAGCTAACAGAAATTAATTACTTAGTAAGCACCAGCAATATAGCTACTGAGCTGTTCTAATTCCTGCTCTTTCGCATGCAACAAGTATTTAACCACATCACCAATTGAAATTATTCCAGCTAGTGAATCGTTTTCTAAGATTGGCAGGTGGCGATAGCGGTGCTTGGTCATAAGACCCATACAATGATCAAGATCATCGTTCACATTAGCGCAAAGAACCGGGCTAGACATCACTTCCGAGATAGCAGTTTTTCTGGATGAGCGAAATTTGAGTGCAATTTTACGCAGGTAGTCTCGTTCGGAGAATAAGCCTATCAGCTCTTCATCTTCTACTACCAACAAAGCACCAACATTTCTCTGCGCCATTATTCTAATCGCATCAAAAACCGAGGTTGAAGGAGGAACAGTAATCACATTCCGGCCTTTAATCTGAAGGATTTCTTTCAAGGTACTCATTGCTTTACTCCCTTGTCCGTAGCTTAAACTTACGCCTGCCAGAGAGAAAACGCAAGCCAAGTTGCAATAATAACTAGTTTTTGCGGTCGATTACTTCGAAGTCTCCTTCGATTATTTCAGCACTTTGTGCCTTGGGGGCAGGCCCAGAAGATGCTTGCTGCTGTACCGATTCTGTTGCATCATCCATAGCCGCATTCATCTGTTTACGAACTTTCCTGAAGCGCCAAGACATTATGCCCCCACCGATCAGGGCAATAACCAGAAACACCAGAAAAATAGCAAAGCCAAAGACTACCGCAAGAACTGCCAAAGCTGCTGTTGCCAGTGCTGCCAAGAGTCTGAGCAGTGGATTAGACGGCGGTTGCGGCGTGCCTGAATTTAAATAAATAGGCATAAACGAACCTCAATAAATGCTGAACTAAATAGATTGGGTTGATCTATCTGCTTTTCAATCCGATTTAAAACATAAGGTTTAGAACCAGCAGCATAACTACCAGAAATAATACACTCATAATGCTGCCAACTCGCACATAGTCTTTTACTGAATACCCGCCCGGGCCCATAATCAGGGCATTGACCTGATGGGTTGGAATAATAAAAGCGTTGGAAGTGGATAAGCCGATTATCAAGGCATACATCATCGGGTCGCCATTAGTTGCCAAGGCCAGACTAATCGCAATCGGTACCAGAATGGTGGTGGCACCAACATTAGACATTATCAGCGTGAATAAGGTTGCCAACACTGCCAAGGTGATTTGCAAGGTGAGGTCTGAGGGCTGACCTAACAATAGAAGTACATGCTGGGCTATCCAGGCTGCAGTGCCTGTGTGCAACATTGCCTGACCCAGCGGAATTAAGCTCGCCAGCAGAAAAACTGTTTTCCAGCTCACTGCGGCGTAGGCCTCATCCATGCTCAACACTCTGGTTAAGACCATGCCTATAGCACCTACCAGTAATGATATTGATAACTGGAAGTCGGTGAACAAAATCATAAATAGAGAAATTGAGAAAAACAGTAAAGCTGGAGCAACCTTGTTCGGCCGTTGCTCATGGGCAGGAAGGTCGGTGGCAACAATAAAGTCTCTTTCTTTTGCCAACACTGCCAGATCTCGCCAGGTGCTATGGCTGACCAGAGAGTCGCCTAACTCTAATTTAACCTGGCGCACATCTTCAGTAATTACTTCTGCCTGACGATTGATGGCGAGAACTGATATGCCATAGCGTTTACGCATTTGCACTTCGGCAACTGTCTTGCCAATCAGGTTTGATCCGGGCGGAATAACCACCTCGGATATCCCTGCGCGCGCAGGATTAAACAAACCAGCAAATGCTTTCAAGCGCGGTTGCGCGCGGCAATGGGTCTTCAGAGCAAATTCACCGACTTGTTTGCGAGTACCCATGACTCCAAGAATTGAGCCTAGCCAGATCATCTCATCAGCAGGTGGTGCCAAGCGTGGATCATCGGTATTGCGGATACCCAATAGCAGGGGTGCGCCCGGAAGTTTCTCGGCATCACCAATCTTCATCCCCACCAAGGGGCTGTCTACAGTAACCAGCAACTCATACACATTGCCCTTGATTCCATAAACTTCTGAGAAATAACTTTTGGTCTTGGCAGGTTTTCGACTCTTTTTATGCGCAGTAACTGGTAGCAAACGCCGACCAAAAAGCAGGAAGAATAAAATTCCAGTCGCCAGTAGCGCCAGCCCTACTGGAGTTACATCAAACAGGCGAAACCCGTCCAGAGTTTGCGCGCCAGGTGGCAGTGTTTCGTTGGCATCGTCAATTAAATCATTGAGCAAAATAAGCGGTGATGAACCTACCATGGTTAAGGTGCCACCAAGAATGGCGCAAAAACCCATTGGCATAAGCAAACGATTTTGATTGATTTGTGTACGCCCGGAAATACGGCTAACTACTGGCATAAACAAGGCGGTAGCGCCGACATTTTGCATAAACCCGGAGATAATCCCCACCGCACTAGAAGTCAGGGTCATTATCCGGCTTTCGTCTGAACCCCCTAGCTTGAGAATTTTGGCGGCCACCACATTCATCACGCCAGTACGATCCAGACCTTCGCCCAGAATCATCACCGCGATAATAGAAATTACAGCATTAGAGGCAAAACCATCAAACAAATCATTAGCAGGAACCAGGTTAGTCAGCCCTAGTAAAACCAGTATCACAATCGCTGCAACATCAACCCTAATCTTCAGTCGTTCGAACACAAACAACACGACCGTTAGCACCAGAATCCCAAGGACCAGTAGCATATCGCTTGTTAGATTAAGACCGCTTTCCATACCTGCTTATCGCACCTCTCTTCTTATTCTCTACAGTAGCACACGTCACCGACTAATCACGCACAAAAATTAAATCCCAAACTCCGTGCCCTAAACGCAAGCCACGGCGCTCAAAATGAGTTTCTGGTCGCCAGTCTGGACGTTCAATATAACTGTTGTTAGCTGCATGGTTGCTGAACGCCGGATGCGCTTGGCCAACTGCGAGCATATGTTCTGCATATTCCTGCCAGTCAGTAGCCATATGCAAGCGCCCACCAGAGGCTAATTTTTTAGCTAGTAGGTCAAGAAATGCTGACTGTACTATGCGGCGCTTATGATGCTTTTTCTTATGCCACGGATCAGGAAAATAAAGGCGCAGCTCCGATAAACTATTATCTGCAAACATTTGCTCCAGCACATCAATAGCATCTACTGAGATCAGACGAACATTTTGCAACTCTTTTTTTTCTATCTTTTGCAGTGCAGAACCAACTCCTGGCGGATGCACTTCAATGCCAATAAAATTTCTATCAGTCTGCAGAGCCGCCATATGTGCCAAGGCATCACCATTGCCAAAGCCTATTTCAACGACTAATTCTGCAGGCCGAGCAAAGACTTCATCCCAATCAACTATCCGTTCCTGCCAGTCAACCCCATATTCAGGCCAAAGAGTTTCCATAGCCTGATTCTGGGCGTTAGTCATGCGCCCTTGGCGTAGAACAAAGCTACGAATTGAGCGGCGACCTGGTTTGCGTTTGGAATATGGGTCTGAATTTGCCATATTATTTCTAGAAAAAAGCACCATCAATAGGTGAAGAAGCCGAGGCAAAGCGTTTCCGTGGGATTCTACCTGCTAGCCAAGCCTCGCGGCCTGCCTGAATGGCTTTACACATGGCGCTGGCCATCAACACTGGATCTCTGGCACCGGCGATAGCGGTATTCATTAACACCCCATCGCAACCTAGCTCCATAGCAACTGCAGCATCGGAGGCTGTGCCAACTCCGGCATCAACAATAATTGGAGTGGTGGCTTCTTCAACAATAGTCATAATATTCCAGCGGTTCTGAATACCCAGGCCAGAGCCAATTGGAGCGGCTAAAGGCATCACCGCAACACAACCCATTTCGGCCAAAGTACGGGCAACTATAGGGTCATCATTGGTATAAACCATGACATCAAAACCA
>CAZEFU010000217.1:0-3970 GCA_964511515.1 uncultured Wenzhouxiangellaceae bacterium | reverse complement strand
CTTTTCCACAAGCAATTCTCGCCACTGGCTATATCAATATCCGCAAGTCGCGGTTTATGTAAGGCCAGCCCTTCCTGATTAGCGCGCAGCACTACAATTTCTCCGCGCTGCTCCGGGCTCATAATCTCAACAGCATCAGCTGCTGAATCTTGACCTGAAATACTCAAACCCAAATCAGTCTGCCCGCCAGTCATGGCCAAATAAACTTCGGCTAGAATTTGAGCATCCAGTAATGCGCCATGAAGGCTGCGCGAGCTGTTGTCTATATCATAAGCCTTGCATAGGGCATCTAAGGAATTGCGCTGCCCTGGACGCATTTCTCTGGCTAAGACCAGTGTGTCTAGGATTTCGCAGTGAGTTTGAATTCTAGGGTGACCATCATCTAGCAGGCCTAACTCATTATTTAAAAACCCTAAGTCAAATGAGGCGTTGTGGATTATTAATTCGGCGCCATCAATAAACTCTAAAAATTCAGCGGCGATATCTGTAAACACGGGCTTATCTGCAAGAAATTCATTGCTAATACCATGAACTTCCAATGCGCCAGCCTCTACTTCCCGTTCAGGATTTACATACTGATGAAATTCTCGTCCGGTTGCCTGGCGTTGGTTCAGCTCCAGTGCCCCGATTTCAATAATCCGGTGTCCCTGACTGACCTCTAAACCGGTAGTTTCTGTATCTAAAACAATTTGTCGCATTGGAGTTTGTTCTTCCTATCGTGGAATGGCCATTCTGGCCAGTTCATCTGCTCTATCATTATCAATATTGCCACTGTGTCCCTTAACCCAGTGCCAGTTGATGCTATGGCGCTGCATGGCGATATCTAGCTGTTCCCACAGATTTTGGTTTTTTACTGGCTTGCCAGCACTATTTTTCCAGGCTTTCGCTTTCCATCCAGGCAGCCATTCGGTCGCCCCTTTCAACACATAGGTAGAATCTGTAAACAGCTCTACTTCGCAGCCACGTTTGAGATGTTCCAGGCCTTTTATTACAGCCATTAGCTCCATCTTGTTATTGGTAGTTTGGCGGGAACCACCACTAAGGGTTTTTTCCTGCTTGCCAAAACGCAGCAATGCACCCCAACCACCAGGTCCAGGGTTTCCACTACAAGCACCATCGGTGTGTAGTTCAACCTTGTGGTTATTATCTTTCATCCATGCGACCTCTCGTCATATTAGCTGGGGATGGAATTCCAGGCGCTGTTTCTGGCAACTTAAACTGGAGCCGCCCAACCATTGCTGGCTTATGTTTTACCCAATGCATTGTATGTAATGGGCAGAATTTGCTTAACACTGCTGGCAGATTACCGTGCCAACTGAAAGGCAGTTTGGAGCAATAATGCCTGTTTGACAATAGCGCTGCTGGAATAAGTTTAATTGCAGTGCGTAAAACCTCATAATCAATAAACATTGGGCTTTTGGGATCATGCATTACCGTTACTAAAACTTTCCCCTCTGGTGCCAGCACGCGCCAGGCTTCCATTAACACAGTATCTATAGCTGCTGCTGGCAATGAATGGCTTAAAACAATAAGGTCCAAGCTTTCATCCTGAAATGGCCACTCGCACCCATTAAACATCAGGTCACCAACAAAATGGATAGATTCTTCAGGCTTTTTGCTTTGCGGTTCAAGTTGCCAGACCTTGCCGCCGATTTTGTTCATGGGCAACTTTTGCAATATTATATCTGGCCCTACAATCAAAGCCCTAGAACCGTTATACGCGATAAGCTCATCCCGAAGAAACTCTAACTCCGAGTATAGTAATCGCTTAGTTGCTGAGTCTGATAGCCAGGTTCCAAAGTTCATATTTATCGCTGATTTAATCCAATCATGAATTCCGCAAACAATGCGTATATTATGCCGCCTGGATATATAAATTACAGCTTTATTGTGCGCCCTGTTTAATTGACTGCAAAAGCCTATGTTATAGTTGCTTTTACAGCAGCAATCGGCCACTAAAACAGACCATGAATACTACATCAGCCACAGCTAAGATTACCGCAATACCTGCTTTCCAAGATAACTACATCTGGGTTATTGAACACTCTGGTGAAGGCTGCTGTATTGTCGATCCAGGCGATGCCAGACCAGTGCTTGACTGGTTGGAACAATCTTCACAACAATTAACTACTATCCTGCTTAGCCACCAACATATGGATCATATTGGTGGGGTTGAGCAATTAGTAAAAGCTACTGGCGCCGAGGTATTTGGTCCCGATGATCCACGCATGCCGGTTAGCAGCCAGCCTGTAAGTGAAGGCAGCAAGCTACATATCTGCGGACTTGAATTTGAAGTACTTGAGGTACCGGGGCACACCAGTACACATATTGCATTTTATTGCCCATCAGCAGCTATATTATTTTGTGGCGACACCTTGTTCTCTTTAGGTTGCGGGCGGCTATTTGAAGGCTGCCCTGAACAAATGCTAGCCTCATTAGACAAGCTCGCAGCACTGCCCGGCTCTACCCAAGTCTATTGCACTCACGAGTACACTCAAGCCAATGGTAAGTTTGCTCTGGAAGTTGAGCCAGACAATCAAAGTTTGATCAAGCGCTGTCAGCAAGTTGATAAATTGCGCAGCAATGACCAATCTACCCTACCCTCAAATATTCTATTGGAGCGGCAAACCAACCCTTTCTTGAGGTGCGATCAAGCAACTATTATTAGCGCTGCCAAACAAATAAATAGCAGCGCTAACAGTCAACTAGAAGTATTTACTGCAATCAGGCAGTGGAAAGATAACTTTTAGAGTTAAGTAGTCACAATTGGCTGGTTTAAACATTCCTACTTGACCCAGAGCTAGGCAAGTGGATAATGGTGACAACATAATTACAAGGTGATGCCTGTGCACCCGAAATACTTGCTTGCTCCAATCACTGTTACTGCTCTACTAATGTTATCTGCATGTAGCGTGCAAACCAAAGATAGCACTCTTGCACAAATTGATGAAATACCCACTGAACAATCAATTACGGATGATTTAACCTCAAATAATACAGATATTGTAGAAATATCCGACAAAACCACCCTCAAAGCAGCCGATATTCCCACCGCACCAACTTACGACACCATATTTGAAAGACTGGAAGCAAGCTTTGCTTTGCCTTCATGTGAGATCGATGAAACCTCGAAAAGGTGGGCGCGCTGGTACGCCGATCACCCAGATTACATGGCACGGGTGTTAAAACGCGCTGAACCTTGGCTGTTTTATATCGCTGATGAGCTAGAAAAACGCAATTTACCTGGAGAGTTTGCCTACCTGCCAATCGTTGAAAGCGCTTTTGACCCATTTGCTTACTCACATATGAATGCCGCCGGCGCATGGCAGTTTATCGCCTCAACCGGCAAGAACTACGGCCTACAACAAAATTGGTGGTATGACGGGCGCAGAGATATGTATGCCGCCACTCAAGCTGCTTTAGATTATTTACGCGACCTTGGCGACCGCTTTGATGAAGATTGGTTATTGGCCTTGGCAAGCTATAACTCTGGCGAAGGCCGCGTTTCGCGCTTGGTAAGACGACAGAAAGCTAAAAACAAACCATCTGATTTCTGGAACCTTAAATTACCCAAGGAAACTCGCGGCTATGTACCAAAAATGCTTGGACTACGCTGCTTGTTCAAAAATCCGGAGCGTTACGACTTTACTCTGCCAAGCATTCCAAACACACCGCGGGTGGCAATGATTGACACAGGCACGCAAACCGATCTAGTACTAGCAGCCCAGCTTGCCAATATACCAATTGCACAACTGTATGCGTTAAACCCTGGCTACAGCCGCTGGGCAACTCCGCCAGATGGTCCTTATCGTATTGTGCTGCCTCGCGAAAACGCTGAAGACATGACAGTACGCATGGGCAATCTTGCACCAGGCGCACTGATGCGCTGGGATTTTGTATCAGTTGAACCTGGCGATACGATCAGCGGACTAGCAAAACGTCATAATGTCCCTGTAGAAGTAATCAGAAC
>CAZEFU010000216.1:0-3994 GCA_964511515.1 uncultured Wenzhouxiangellaceae bacterium | reverse complement strand
CATCAACCTTAATTTGTATGCTGAGCTGATTACGAGTTGATCGAGGCCGTAAACCGATATTCATGGGGTCAATCGCGCCGCGATTAATCAACCAATCGGCGACATCAAACTTTCCTTGATACTTAGCTTCGGTCAAAGCTGTCCATCCCCGTCGAGTGCGTTGATTAATATCCGCACTTGCCATTAGCAACATCTGCGCTCGGGGAATGTGACCGGCTTGTACGGCCGCGTGCAAGGGCGTAAAACCATGCCAGTTGCCTAAATTGACATCGGCACCTGCCTGGATCAGTAATTCGATAATGGATAAATTACCAGGCGAAGATGCCATTACCAAAGCAGGCCATTGTTCGCGGCTACGCTGGTTGGGATCAGCACCAGCCTGAAGGAGTAATCCGACTAGCTCCGCATCTCCTGCTGCCGCTGATGACAGTGCTGTAGTGTTTTCAGAGCTGACCGCGGATAAATTCGCACCAGCTTTAATTAATACTTCCGTGGCATCATATTTTCTGCTGGAAACGGCCCAGAGAAGTGGTGACGCTTGCTTGAAGCCTCCAGGCTTTTGTCCACCTTGTCCTCCAAATTCAATATTGGCGTGGTAATCGAGTAAAACCTTAATGCAAGGCGTACAGTATTGTGCTGCCCTGGTAAGCAAACTGAGACCACTGTCATTCTCTAGCTCTGGATTTATGCCATGTTGTAACAACAACGCCAGTATTTCCGGCCTATCGGCAGTAATCGCCACGAACGCCGCGGCAGGTTTATCCACTCGTGTTACATTCGGGCTTATGCCGAACTTGAGTAGTAGTTTGAGTAACGGCATTTGGCCCTGTCGGACCGCTGCGTAGAATATATTAACAACCTTCTCGCCCGAGAGATCGATATGTGCTTGCCGTTTATATAAGAGCTCTGCCATTGACAGTTGATTGCTCTCTAAGGCGATAGTTAGTGTTGTATTCTGATGCTCATCTTTTGAATTAATATTGGCGCCATTGTCCAGTAGAAATTGAGCCAGAGTAATATCGCCGTTCATCGCTGCTCGATGTAAAATATTTTTACCGTTGCTATGGGCCGTATCAACAACCGCGCCTGCATTGATTAATTGTTCAGCAATTGCATACTGCCTGTTTGACAATGCAATGTACAAGGAGGTTTCATTAAGATCGTTTCTTGCATTAACATCTACCCCACTGGTGTGAATTAAAAATTCAACCAACTCTTGAGAGTTAGCACGGATAGATTCGTGAAGAGCGTTGAAATTGGACCTCTGATCGATTGTATTGGCACCTGCAGCCACCAATAATTCGACTATATTAATACGCCGCGCCACGATCGCTGCAAACAGTGGGGACGGTGTGGACAATGCATTGCTGAAATTGATATCTATGTTTGTACTTAATAGTTGTAACAACCACTCCTCATTACCCTGATGAACAGCTTGGTAAAATTGCTGTATTTGGTGCTGTAAAATAGACGCTGGTGACATGTCTTGGTCAGTTTTAACCCTCTGATTGGGTATGTCGAAACGGGGGCTGCTTTCATCGTTAATCAAGGATGTCTCAGATTGCTTCGGCAAGGCCATTGCTTGATTCTCATATAGCAGCTTGGCTTGCTTAATTAAGGCAACCGCATTCGAACCGCTTTTATTATAGCTTTGCCAAGCCCAGACACAGGCAATGGTTATTACCACGAAAATGAGTAAAACTTGGCCGCTTCTGCGTGATTGTTTGTGCTCTCTTATTGTCATATTGTCCAGATAAAATCTAATCTATTCAGGAATTGATTGAGTAAAGTAGCATAGAAGCTATTTCCCCAAATATCAAATTTTCGCATGAGTCAACTACACGGCGCATGGGTTTGTATTTTATTGCAGATTTGCTTGTACCACGAACCATGCATCAGGGCTCAGGCAGCAATAGGTCTCGATGATTATTGATGTCTTTGGATACACTTATTATACGGTGAATACAATCAGTTACGCTCATTTATCGCCTCCAGGTAGCACCCGGTTGCAGCAACGGGTTACAGTTCATGCCCTCTAGATAACTGTACAGCAGTGATCCGGTTTAACCCATAAATGACTAGGTCATGATTGTGGTGAAATGTGTTCACAATATGTTTAGATCCTGACCTACTTTAATGAATGCCTGAATGGCGCGGTCGAGGTGCTTGCGTGTGTGTGCTGCGGAAATTTGGGTGCGAATTCGGGCTTGACCTGTGGGGACTACCGGGAAGAAAAAGCCGATTACATAAATGCCTTTATCCAGCAGGCGACGTGCGAACTCCTGTGCCAATGGTGCCTCATACAACATTACCGGAACAATAGGGTGTATACCATCTTTAAGATCGAAGCCAGCTGTTGTCATTTGCTCACGGAAATAACTGGTATTGGCAGTTAATTGATCGCGCAGCTCTGAGGAGCTATCAAGCATTTCAAAAACCTTGATTGCAGCTGCCACCAGCGGTGGTGGCAGAGTGTTAGAAAACAAGTAAGGTCTGGAACGTTGCCGTAATAGGTCAATAATGGCTTTTCGACCAGTAGTAAAACCACCAGAGCCACCACCCAGAGCTTTGCCCAAGGTGGATGTGTAAATGTCAACTTTATCCATTACCCCATGATGCTCGGCAGAGCCGCGACCATTAGCACCAACAAAACCAGTGGCGTGCGAGTCATCCACCATAACCAGGGCATCATATTTTTCTGCCAGACTGGTAATTTCATCCAGTTTGGCGATAAAACCATCCATGCTGAAAACCCCATCGGTGGCAATTAGCCGAGTGCGGCAATGTTGGGTTTTAATCAAAGCATCTTCAAGTGCCTGCATATCAGAATTGGGGTAACGGTGGCGTTTGGCTTTACACAAACGAATACCATCAATAATGGAAGCATGATTAAGGGAGTCTGAAATAACCGCATCTTCTGCGCCTAAAATGGTTTCAAATAAACCGCCATTGGCATCAAAACAAGAGGTATAAAGAATAGTGTCATCGGTACCGAAGAAGTTAGAGATTTTAGCCTCAAGTTGCTTGTGCAGATCTTGCGTACCGCAAATAAAACGCACCGATGCCAGGCCAAAGCCATATTCATCCAAAGCCTTATGCGCGGCGGCAATTACTGCGGGGTTATCGGCTAGCCCGAGGTAATTATTGGCACAAAAGTTTAGAACTTCATCGCCACCTGCAACTTTTATTTCAACGCTTTGCGGAGTAGTTATTATGCGCTCGTCTTTAAACAAGCCAGCAGCGCGAATTTCTTCAAGGGTATCTTCGAATCGTTGTAAATCAATCATTGTTTATCCATTTAATTTGCGCGGGTGTAATGCTTGTATAGTCGTACAGAATGCTCTAGTCCCAACTACAAACAACTTTACCGCACTGCCCTGAAGCCATTAATTCAAAGCCATCTTCCCAGTCATCAATACTGATTTCATGGGTCAGCACTTTTTCCAGAGGAAAACCGGAAAGTAACATCTGCGTCATTTTGTACCAAGTCTCGTACATGCGCCGACCATATATGCCGTGCAACTCCAGACCTTTAAAGATTACATTATCCCAGTTTATCCCAACATCATTGGGCAATAAGCCGAGCAGGGCAATGCGCCCACCGTTATACATATTATTTAGCATGTCGTTAAATGCCCCGGGATGGCCGGACATCTCCAGCCCCACATCAAAGCCAACCATGCCCATATCAGCAACGGCCTGATCAATTGATTCGTTAGCAACATTAACAATACGGGTAGCCCCCATTTGCTTGGCCAGGCTCAGGCGGTAATCATTTACATCAGTGACCACAATACGCTTGGCACCAACATGTTTGCAGATACCGGCAGCAATAATGCCAATTGGCCCAGCACCAGTAATTAGTACATCCTCGCCCACCAGATCAAACTGCAAGGCGCAGTGAGCAGCGTTGCCGAAGGGGTCAAAGAAAGTGGCTAAACTGGATGGAATGGAATCTTTAATGGCCCATAAGTTTTGTTGTGGTACCACGATA
>CAZEFU010000215.1:0-4038 GCA_964511515.1 uncultured Wenzhouxiangellaceae bacterium | reverse complement strand
GCTGGAGCGCCTGGAAGAGGGTGCTGTTATTAAGGGTGTGGTTAAAAACCTCACTGATTATGGTGCATTTATCGACCTTGGCGGCGTAGATGGACTACTACATATTACCGATATGGCCTGGAAACGGGTTCGCCATCCATCAGAGGTGGTTAATGCTGGTGATGAACTGGAAGTTCGCGTATTGCGCTTCGACCGTGAACGCAACCGCGTTTCATTAGGTCTGAAGCAACTAGGTGATGATCCTTGGCAAGACCTGTCACGCCGTTACCCAATTGGTACCCGCTTGTTCGGTAAAGTCAGCAATATCACCGATTATGGGTGTTTTGTTGAAATTGAAGAAGGCGTTGAAGGTCTGGTGCATGTATCTGAACTAGATTGGACCAACCGCAATGTTAACCCTGCCAAAGTTATTCACACTGGCCAGGAAGTTGAGGTTATGGTGCTGGATATTGATGAAGAACGTCGGCGTATATCATTGGGCATGAAGCAGTGTCAGCCTAATCCATGGCAGAACTTTGCCGCTACCCACAATAAGGGCGATAAAGTTGCGGGCAAGATCAAATCGATCACCGATTTCGGTATCTTTATTGGACTGGAAGGCGGAATTGACGGCTTAATCCACATGTCAGATATTTCCTGGATGATTAGTGGAGATGATGTCTCCAATAGCTTCAAGAAAGGCGATGAACTGGAAGCTGTAGTGCTTGCGGTTGATCCAGAGCGTGAGCGTATCTCGCTTGGTCTGAAGCAACTGGAGCAAGATCCTTTCGCTACCTTTATGGCAGAGCACCCACGTGGTAGCCTGGTTAAAGGTAAGGTTAAAGAAGTTGACGCACGTGGTGTGTTGGTTGAATTAACTGATGGTGTTGATGGCTATCTGCGCGTTAACGATATTTCTAAAGAACGGGTAGAGGATGCCAGCAAGCTATTTTCAGTTGGTGATGATATCGAAGCTAAGTTCTTTAATATCGATCGTAAAAACCGTGTGTTAAGCTTGTCCATTAAAGCTAAGGAAGATGATGAACTTGCTGATGCTCTGGAAGAGTACGAGAATACTGCAGAAGCTGCTACAGGCTCCACACTTGGAGATCTGTTGCGCGAGCAACTCGACCAGAAAGACTGATAATCTGATAGACTGGCAACGGGGGGTTATTTTATAACCCCCCGTTATTCTTGACCAAAAATTAAAAAGCTGAATTATGACCAAGTCCGAATTAATTGATTTACTCGCATCCCAGCAACAGCATTTAGCGCATGCCGATGTTGAACTGGCAGTTAAAACCATTCTTGAGCAAATGAGCCAGTCACTGGCTTCAGGCGAGAGAATAGAAGTACGTGGTTTTGGTAGTTTTTCCTTACACTACCGTCCACCACGGATGGGCCGGAATCCCAAAACTGGAGCATCTGTTGCCTTACCAGGTAAATATGTGCCTCACTTTAAGCCAGGCAAAACTCTGCGTGAAAGAGTCAATGCCTCAATGCACAAAGAACGGTAAGTCTGGCTCATAATGTTTCGTCTGAGCCTGTACATTCTGGCAATTCTTGCGATAGGTACAGGGTTAATACTTGGTACCCTGAATGCTGATTCAGTCGCTGTAGACCTGCTCTGGTGGCAATTTGTTGCCCCGCTGGGTGGCACACTGGTACTTACATTTGTGTTTGGCACATTTATCGGTATCTTTGCAATTTATGTACTCCGGATCATGCCTTTACGCATGGCTCTGCGCCGGGCACTTAAATCTCAAACCAAATCCAATCCCGACAATGGTGATAGTCAGGCTAGTAGAAAACTGCCCACCAAAGATGCCTGACTGGGGGCTTTCATTACTGGCTCTTACGACTGCTGTTGCAATCGGCTGGGTTATTGGTAGCAAACAAGCTACTCGAACAAAAGCCAATCCTGAAGTGAAATTCCGTAGTCAATATTTTCGCGGCTTAAACTACCTGCTTAATGAACAACAAGATAAGGCTATTGAAGTTTTCTTGCGTCTGGCCGAAGTGAATCAAGATACAGTTGAAACTCATTATGCCCTTGGCAGTCTGTTTCGCCGCCGGGGCGAGGTAGATCGCGCAATTCGCTGCCACCAAAACATTATTGCCAAACCAGCCTTGACTGACCGTCAGCGCACTCGAGCTTTATTAGAGCTCGGCGAGGATTATATGCGAGCTGGCCTACTAGACCGGGCAGAAAGATTGTTTTCAGAATTAGTTGAAAATGATGCTCATACACCATCAGCTTTACGTCACCTATTGGATATTTATCAACAGGAAAAAGACTGGCACAAAGCAATTAGTATCGCCCAGCGCCTGTCCCGGGCAGATAAACAAAGCATGGGTCATATAATTGGCAACTACTACTGTGTACTAGCAGAAGAAAGTATTGGACAAGGTGATACCGAAGAGTCGCGCAGTTTATTACGCCAGGCTCGGCACAACCACCCAGCTTCAGTGCGGGCTTGTTTACTCGAAGCACAAATGGCAGAACAGTTACAACAGTGGGGTAAAGCTACAGATGCATATTTACGTGCTTTTGAATATGACCAAGACTGCCTCCCTGAGATATTACCGGCAATTCTCAGTTCACTCAAGGCTGATTCCAGAGATTCCCAAATTCCTGAATTGTTGGATCGCTTGCTAAGCCAAACTGACGGGATTACACCGGTAATAGCCAGGGCTAAAATTTATCAGGAGAACGAGGGCAGGGAAGCTGCTTCAGAGTTTCTAATCAAACACCTGCGCCGACATCCTTCAGTACGCGGTTTGGCTTCATTGATAGACATGAACTCCGCTGGAAGTATTTCCAGCGATTCAGACAATCGCGAGATATTATTGGAATTGACCCGGCAGCTATTAAAAAATCAGCCTCTGTATCGATGTACTCAATGCGGGTTTTCCGGGCAACATCATCAATGGCACTGCCCTAGTTGCAAAAGCTGGGATACAACCCGTCGGATTCGTGGAGTAACCGGGGAATAATTCAGGAGAGTTTTATCGAGCCGTTGTTACTTTATCCGCTGGCAGGATTTATCTTTACGTTTTTGCTGACCCCGTTGGCAATTTTGTATGCACAGAAAATGCAATTATTGGATCATCCTGGCGCAAGGCGTTCCCATGATCGGGTGAT
Organism: uncultured Wenzhouxiangellaceae bacterium; assembly: GCA_964511515.1. GTDB lineage: Bacteria > Pseudomonadota > Gammaproteobacteria > Xanthomonadales > SZUA-36 > SZUA-51. Next base: position 914 of record CAZEFU010000215.1, on the reverse strand, counting down.
TCCTAGAGGTGGTGGGGTTGCGGCGGTTCTAGTTTTGTTTGTTTTTGTAGGTTTGATGATTTACCAACAACTCATCCCTATTATTGTCGGTCTCGGTTTTCTGCAGGCGCTTATATTATTGGCTTTTGTAGGCTTCCTCGATGACCATATTTCACTCTCTATTCGCTACCGACTACTGGCTCAGGTTGCTGCCTGTGCCCTAGCTATTTATTTGTTCTGGCCAGCAGATAGTACTGGATTGGCGTACTGGCTGTGGATACCAGCTTTACTGGCTATGGTGTGGTTAACCAATTTATATAACTTTATGGACGGCAGCCATGGTCTAGCAGCAGCTGAAGGAGTATTTGCGGGCCTTGTTCTGGCGTGGGTGTTTGCCCGTGCCGGTGCCACTGAATTGGTTTTTCTTGCTCTGCTACTAGCTGCAATTTCCGGAGGCTTCTTGCTCTGGAATTTCCCTAAGCCACGAGTATTTATGGGCGATGTATTGAGTGGTGTTTTAGGTATCAGTTTTGCTGTGTTGATCCTGCTGGCTTGGGCAAACTACCAAATGAGCCCGATTTTATTGTCTTTGGTTTTGGCTAGCTTCACTGTTGATGCTAGCTTGACACTGATGGCCCGCATTTTTACAGGCCAACAGTGGTATACTGCGCATAGGAAACATGTTTATCAGCAGCTCGTATCCGCTGCTAGTGGCCATGTTGGTACCTGGTTTATTTACCAGGCTCTGAACTGCTTGATTATACTTCCTGCGGTATGGTTGGCGGAAACTGGACGTGTTAGCGTCTATTGGGCGGCAGCGCTTGTTTATCTGTTGTTCAGTTCCGGCTGGTATGCTATCTGCAAGTTAAAAACAAGAAAAGGCAATATAGGAATATAGGGCATTAGGATGATGCATTGGCTTAAACACCCACGCG
>CAZEFU010000214.1:0-4046 GCA_964511515.1 uncultured Wenzhouxiangellaceae bacterium | reverse complement strand
GTTTGCCCAAGCTTGCATCAACACCCACCACTGTCCAGGATGAGGAAGCAATATATCACAGTGCTCGTTGGAACCATCGGTAGTACTCGCAGAGGCCAATTCACCAGGATCAGGACTCCCATTACCATTATTATCAATACCAACAAACAAATCCATATCTGGTGCGGTAGTGTCTGTTATAGTGGCGCGTATGCTAAATGCATCAGCAGTAACTTCAAAGAACTCTACAATATTACCCCCATCACCATTAAAAGGATCATCATTAGTTGGGTCCTCTGCTATCGCTGCGGTGGTTTTATTAGGTTTAGCCAGGCCTGCCGCTGTAAACTCGCCATCCGGCAGACCGATAAGGCCATCTATGGTTTCCAGTTGGGAACCTGATGAAAAACGCGTATCGATTACAATTTCTGTTGGCAACTCACCAAGGTAGCCAAAAACTGCCAATGGGATGCGCGCATCCGGTGCATTACCATTTGTATTGGTTAAAACCACCGTACCATAGTTCCAAATACCAAAGCTGCTAGGGCTGGATGTATCTACAGAAATTGTGAGTGTCCGGCTAGCACCATCACCCAGTACAAACTGACTTGGTGTTACGGAAATATCAGCATCACCTTCAACAGAAACACTCCAGGCACCGCCACCCATAGAGTCGGTTACTCGGCGGGTAAATTCACAGCTGGCTTTACAACTTGGGTCAGTAATCGTGGATAGATTTAGTTGCCGCGGATCACCATTAGTTGGTACTGCTGGGTTAGCATCTTCGAAATCAGAGGCAGATACTGCAAGGTATAAACCGGAGAGTGCCGCTTGATCTGCTTGCACTCTACCAGCGCCCGACTCATGAAAGTTTGCCGGACTGGCATCTGTATCTCTCGCCTGCTCCATACTGGCTGATAAAACCAACGCTGAAGCGATTTGATCTGGGCTCCAGCTGAGGTTAACAGCTTTGATTAACGCTCCAGCACCAGCTACATGTGGGGAAGCCATTGAAGTACCGCCAAGAAACGCATAATTATTAGGATTACCTACATAGGCGGCAAGGATTCTGCGCCCTGGAGCCATAACATCAGGCTTCAAAACGCCATCAGGGTTGCTTAGCGGACCACGAGAGCTGGAAGCGGCAAGAATATCAGCACCAGAGCTATCTTTGCGTACTACCGAGCCATTGATTTTGGCCTGGTGCCCAGTACCACTGGTCAGCCAATCACGCAATACATCGCCTTTTTGCGCCCCAATATGGCCAGCAGGTAGACAGTGATCATCTGCAACAGTACTTTCGCCAGTCTCGGCTGTGTTAATCAAAATATACCCAACTGCTCCTGATAACAGAACATTTTTACCCTTTTCGATCCGTCCATAATCACCGCGGTCACAAACCACGATCTTACCTGCGAATGTGTCTGAGTCCCAGTTAGATGGTGCACTTGCTCCAGTATTATCAGCGCATGCAGCCCCTGATTCAGGTGGCCCTTCACCGCAAAGCGCATTGCCGAAATCGCCTGCATAAACGATATCGTTTATAGTCAGGCCAGTGGTAGTTGAGGCAGCAACCATATCATCAGGCGCTGTGGTATTGCCGCCGGTCATACCCGCAAGCAATGTTCCTACAACCCCGTCATGGCTGGCAGATGCCACAGTAGTTACCCACGGTGCATTAGCTGGTGTGCCAACAGTTGACGGCCCAGGGCCATCATTGCCGGCAGATGTGGCAGCAAAGATTCCGGCAGCACGAAGAGCCAGAAATCGCTGGGATGTACCATTGCTCCAAGGATTCGGCTGGAAGCTGGCACCAATCGAATAATTAACCGCATCAACGCCGTCTGTGACTACCTGATCAAGAGCCTGCAGAATAGCTGAGCCCTGACAGCCGCCTTCATCCTCATCTGGGGTAGCATCATCATCTTCTCTACATATTTTGTAGGAAATAATATTAGCGTGTGGGGCAACTCCGGAAATGTTGTAGACTAAGTTTTGCCCGCCAAAGTTTAAGAACAAATCTTCCAGCACATTACCAGCAGCAGTACTTGCCACATGCGAGCCATGCCCATTATCATCGATACCATTTGTGTCATCATCGGTGAAATTGTAAACACCAATCAGTTTATCGTTACACATAACATCGGGCTGGTCGCAAGCTCCCAAGTAGACACCAAGAGGGTTTGTATGGGTATAGTCATCTCCTCCTGTAGCTGCAAAAGAGACATGCTCAACATTAATCCCGGTATCAATAATTCCAATAATCATACTCTCGCCCATGGTTTCAGGTAGCGCACCTTCGCCAGTCCAAATTGAACCTGCGCCAATCCACTCTGGACCAGCATAGGTTAAGGGGTATTCTTTATAGTCTTGAATTACTGACTTAACTCCTGGCGTATTGCGGATTAATTCAGCCGTCTCAGCCGTCATTTCCGCTGCAAAACCATTGCTTAAATTGCGATAGCGAAATTTAGCCTCAATTTTAATCCCGGTATCTTGTTGAAACTGGCTTTGAAAGCTATTGAAGCGTTCATCCAAAAATCGGCTATATTGAATAGCATCTTTGGTATGTACATCCAGTCGCTTGGCACCAGTGGCTCGCGGGCTGGTTGCCCTGAGTGCGGTTTTGCCAGACTTTACTGACAATAGATTGTTGTCACCATCAAAATATACCAATGGTGGATCGATAAGCTCGACAATATACATATTGTCGACAAGATCTTTACCGAAGACCTTGGCACTGGCTGGGCTTGCTACCAGAAGTGTCATTATCAGAATCACTACAAGAGTAATACCACGCGAAATTAATGTTTTCATATTGTTCAGATCCATCTCTTTTTCCTAATCCGATTAAATTAAATTATTCACCAAATGGTGTACGCAGGGTGACTAATTCCTCTGCCGCAGTAGGGTGAATTCCTATTGTGGCATCAAATTGAGCCTTGGTGATACCTGATTTTACCGCAATTGCGAAGCCTTGCATAATCTCTCCGGCATCTTGGCCTACTACATGGACGCCAATTACCCTATTTGTATTGCCATCTACCACCAGTTTCATCAACATTTTTTGCTTTCTGCCAGTTAATGTGTGCTTTAAATGGCGGAAACTGGACTTGTAAATTACCACCTTTTTGAACACTTCCCGGGCTTCCGCCTCGGTATAACCTACTGTTCCTACTGCCGGATTTGAGAACACCGCAGATGGCACATAGCGGTGATCACAGCTGCGGACTTGCTTGCCATATACGGTATCAGCAAACGCATGGCCTTCATGCAGCGCCACCGGGGTTAAATTAATGCGATTGGTAACATCACCAACCGCGTAAATATTATCAATATTTGTGGCTGAAAACTCATCCACCTCAATCACACCGGCATTATCAGTCGCAACCCCAGTAGTTTCAAGACCCAAACCTGGAGTATGCGGATATCGTCCCGTTGCATACATGACCTGATTAGCAGCCATTATCTTTCCACTATTTAGCTCTACGGCGTAGGAACCATCGGTATTTTGTTTAACTTCGGTAACCCCACATTCCAGACGCAGATCAATTCCATGCTCGATCAACCCGGTAGTTACTGCTTCGCGAACATCATCATCAAAACCTCTTAACAATGTATCGCCCCGGTAAACCTGGGTAACTGAACTGCCTAAACCATGGAAAATACCGGCAAATTCAGTAGCAATAAAACCGCCGCCAACAATTACTACCCGCTCTGGCAGATCCGCAAGGTGAAATGCTTCATCAGAGCTGATTACATATTCATTACCGGGGAAATCAGGAATAAATGGCCTGCCGCCTACTGCAATCAAAATAGTTTTCGCAGTTATGGTCTTTGCGCCTACTTTTATCGTGTGACGATCAACAAATACGCCTCTGTCTTCGAATAGTTCAACCCCGGCATTGCTGAGCAAGCTTAAATAAACATCATTCAGGCGGTCAATTTCTTGATCTTTAGCCTGAATAAACTTTTGCCAATTAAACTCAGTTGGGCCCACCGACCAGCCATAGGCCTTGGCATCGGCAAAATCTTCAGAGTAATGAGCAGCGTAAGTCAGCAGTTTT
>CAZEFU010000213.1:0-4054 GCA_964511515.1 uncultured Wenzhouxiangellaceae bacterium | reverse complement strand
AATTCCTGCAGCGCCATTAGTTGGTGCAGTAACCACACGCCCACCTGCGGCATTTTCCTCGTTCACTGCCAATGCATAGAGGTTGACCCAATCGAGAATAGTTAGCTGGTCCTTCAGGGCTTGCTCTGGTTTGTAACTAAGCTCCCGAAGCATTGCTGGAGCCCGGCGTGGTACTTTTAGGCCGCCTGGCAAGACACCTTCAGCTTTACAGCCACGCTGAATACATGCCTGCATAGCTTCCCAAAGATCTTGTACACCTTTATTTATATCTGTTTTCTCTTGCCAGGCTTGCTCATTGGCAAAAACTAGTTCGGCAATGCGTAAGTTGTGTTTTTCGCACTGTGCCAATAGTTCCTCGGCGTTAGAATAAGGGTAACGCAACGGCGTTACATCCTGGATGATGCGGTCATCAGAGGCTTCGTCCTTATTCACCACAAAGCCGCCGCCAACTGAATAATATTCTTTGCTGCTTATTTGCTTATCATTTTGATCATAGGCTTTAAAACGCATACCGTTAGGATGGTAGGGTAATGACTCGCGTTTGTTGAAGTGCAGGTCGTTTTTTTCATCAAAAACTATCTCGGCACGCTGTAATAGTTTTAATTTGCCGGTTTGACGAATCGCAGCAAGCTGCAGGTCAATATCGTCTGGATCAATGTTATCTGGCAGGGCGCCGGTTAAACCCATTAATACGGCTTTATCGGTACCATGCCCGCGACCTGTATGCGCCAAAGAGCCATACAGATCTACGCGTATTCGCGTGCTTGAGCTTAATAAATCATTCGCTTCCAGTTGGCTTGCAAATCTACAGGCAGCCAGCATTGGGCCTACAGTATGCGAACTGGATGGGCCAATGCCAATTTTGAACAAATCGAATATACTGACACTCACAATAGATAGGCTCGATAGAATATAAAGTATAGATTCTACCCTGTGCGTCGAGTCTCCACTACAGGAATATAATAATGAAGTTATTAGTTTATTCAAAACCAGACTGCCCGTTATGTGAATATGCAGCGGTTGAAATACAAGCAGCTGGGCTGATGGAGTATATCGAGGGTGTAAATATTGAAACAAACTCGGATCTAATGTCTCGTTATGAAATCCGTATACCTGTTGTGCATAATCCTGAGACTGGGATTGAGTTGGGCTGGCCGTTTACTGCAGATGAGCTAAGTAAAGCTTTCAAAATAGAATAAAGATAACTTTCTGCCGCGTTAACTAGCTTTTCGCAGCACTCGAGATTCTTTCTTGCAACAGTCGACACAAGCGGAGGGGTAGCTTGGTTATTGAGGTTTTGGTTTTCTGAGTTTTGTGAATGATTTTATGACTAATAGTGCAACAGTCCCTACTACAGCGCCACTGAAAAGCTGAGCAAGAAGTGATGGCACAGAAACCAGCAGGTCTGCAACTTGGTGAATATTGTGCATATAGATACCACCTGCTACCAATAGCAAGGCAATGGTTCCTATAAAGGATAATGATTTAATTACCTTTGGTAACGCACTGACCAGCATCTTACCAATACCAACCAGAAAACCCTTGCTACCATTGCCCATTTTAATAAGCTTAAAGCCGAAGTCGTCCATTCTTACAATTAAAGCCACCACGCCATAGACTCCAACCGTTGCCAGTAACGCAATAAATGTTACTACAATCATTTGTACAGCCAGAGGTTTATCCAGAACCGTACCCAAGGCAATGATAATTATCTCAATTGAGAGAATAAAATCGGTAGTGATGGCTGATTTGATCTTTTTGTTCTCATGCGCCAGTATTTCTTCTTTAGATGCTGTTGGTGGAGGTCTGCTGCTAGTGTCGATTTCATGCGGCACTATATATTCATACACCTTCTCCATGCCTTCGTAGGCTAGGTAAATACCGCCGATTAGAAGGATCGGAGTAATACTCCAGGGTGCGAAGAAGCTCAGCAAAAACACAGCAGGTAGAATAATAATCTTGTTTAAAAATGAGCCTTTGGTAATCGCCCATAACACTGGAACCTCTCTGGAGGAGGCAAAGCCTGAAGCTTTTTCTGCATTCACAGCCAGGTCATCACCAAGAATGCCAGCGGTTTTTTTAGTGGCAATCTTGCTCATCACCACTACATCGTCGAGCAGAGCTGCTATATCATCAAATACTGCGAAAAATCCAGAGGCCATAGTTATCCATTAAATAGTTAGAGTTATGCAAGGCACTGTTATTGTAAAGTGCTTTTGTGCTGTTATTGTATATATATCTCAATACCAGTGTTCTTCCGTGTCAAATTAAGCTCTCTCATTCCTGCATGCAAGCGTGAAATAAAGCTTGTGGTATAGTCATATAATCTATACAAATGCATGCTTGAATTATTGGAAAACATTAATCTTGATTACTAACATACCAAAATTTACTGGATTTAAACCGTCCTTCTTTCGTTTCTTTCGTGAGATTAAGAAGAACAACAACCGTGAATGGTTTTTAGAGAATAAGCCACGCTACCAGAAAGAAGTTGTAACACCGATGCTAGCATTTATAACTGCTATGCAGGCACCATTGGCGAATATAGCGCCACAGTACCGGGCTATTCCCAAGCAAATGGGTGGCTCGATGTTTCGGATTTACCGCGATGCCAGATTCTCTAAAAACAAGCAACCATATAAAGAACATGCAGCCTTCCATTTTCGGCATAAACTTGGTAAAGACGCACATGCCCCTGGTTATTATCTGCATTTAGAAACCAATAAAATAATGTTTGGGGCTGGTATTTGGTTACCCCCAACGCCTCACCTGGCAGCTATTCGGGAAACCATAATGGATAGCCCTGCAGCCTGGTCTAAAGTGAAGTCTGATTCAGGTATTCAGAGTTTTGGCGGAGTACAGGGTGGTGGTTTGAAAACCGCACCCAGGGGGATTGCCAAAGATCATCCGCAAATTGAGGATTTACGCCGGAAAACATTCTTCTTGATGCAGGAAGTCAAGCCTGCAGTTGCCGGTAACGCTGAATTTGTAGATATGGTTGCCGATGGATATAAAGATTGCGAGCCGCTCATGGGTTTTATTTGCCATGCGCTTAAAATTCCATTCTAAAAAACTGAGAGCATGTTGAAAAAAGAGAAATTAAATAATAGGCCTGGGTGTATGGGCATTTTCGCTGGCATATTCTTTTTGGTCGGCTTGATTCCCGGGTTTATGGCGCTGCAGCATATCTATAATTCTGTTGATGCCAGCGATTGGGTTGCGGTACCGGCTACCATCACCGCAGTTGAGCTTAGTGTTGGTTCCAGTGATGGAAGTGATACCTATCTCACTACGGCTGATTATAGTTATCAATATGAGGGTGAGGCTTTTACCGGCAATCGTGTGGGCCTTGGTTCCGGATCTGACAATATTGGTAGTTTCCATAAACGAGTCTACTCTGAACTGAAAAACTATAGAAATATATCCAATGGGTTTAGTGTATGGGTTGACCCCGACAAACCTGAAAAGTCGGTTCTATATCGCGACATCCGCTGGCCATTAGTTGGCTTCTTAATGTTGTTCCTGCTGGTATTTAGTGGTGCTGGTATTGGTATTTACTTGCTCGGTAAGTTTGCTCTAAAGCGCGCGAACAAACAGTCGCAATTACAGGAGACTTACCCGGATGAGCCCTGGAAATGGCGTGATGATTGGCAAAATAATACGATCAAGTCCAGCAATGGGCCACTACGCTGGTTTGCAACAGTCTTTGCTGTCTTCTGGAATCTCGTCTCATTACCACTCTGGTTTATTATTCCAGAAGAACTTGCGAAAGGTGATTACGTAGTCCTGATTGCGCTCTTGTTCCCCATAGTAGGCGTTGGAATGATCGTTTGGGCAATCCGCAGTTGGCGCCAGTATAAAACCTTCGGTAATTCACAATTGGAACTTCGTCAGTTACCAATTCCCTTGGGTGGAATGCTCAATGCCAAGCTAATTATTCCGGAAAAAGTCCCAGGTGGCACTGAATTAAAGATCACGCTAAATTGTATTCGCAGAACTCAAAGTTCTGGTAGCAAGAAAAAGACCACCGAGAATATTCTCTGGCAAACTGAGC
>CAZEFU010000212.1:0-4096 GCA_964511515.1 uncultured Wenzhouxiangellaceae bacterium | reverse complement strand
GACTTATCTGCTATTGATGATTTTAATACAGAATTACAAACAAAACGAAAGCGCAGTTAGATGTCATGACGTATTCCGAAGACGTTCTTATCGAACAACCTGCTATCAAGCTCTATGCTGAGCCTGGCTGGGAGACACTAGAGTGCTGGGATGAAGAATTCGGCGTAGAGAGATATTTGGGCGTGATAATCGTGGTGATATCGTCCTGCCTGTTCGTCTCCGTTCTTTCCTGCTTATGCTCAATCCTTCTGCAAAACTCGTATCCCATTCCATCATGCTTTCATAGGTGAAAGATATCGGCATGAAATGGATAGATGGCACACTACCAGCATTACCGGCAAACAAGCTGGAGCAGTTAAAGGCCATCAAGGATGGGAATGTGTCCTTTGAGGCGTTTGCATCTCAGGAGTACATGACTGTCTTAGGCGGAATGATCCATCTTTCAGAAGGAATACCCCAAGATTTGAAAAATGGAATCATTAAATCAAGCATATTCTCTGCAGCCAAGCTGGGTAAAATCACACAACAATCAATTGAAAAAGAGATCAAGAAACAAGAAGCCGCTTATTTTAAGAGGCCACTTCAAAGCCTCATACTTGTTTCATCCCTGTCTGTTTTCAATTTTACCAAGTTGCCGGCTATTCGATCAAACGGTTGCTCAATAACATTTCGGACTTCGATACACCATAAATATAAGACCGAGAGGCAGGATATAGAGCGTCGCGCATCAGAATGGATTTATCGCAGAAAACCGAGAAGTTATATAAATTTTACGGCAAGAGTGAAATCTCGTTCCGAAACAGAAGCCGCCAATTTTGCCCTGGATCAGATAGATTTGATTCGAGGCATCTGGAATTTATTAAGTACCAGCTCCATGAGAATGTCCTCGGGAAGAACAAAGCCAGTCAATACAATTTTACTTGGGCCAGTTCACACACTCCATTTGCCTTCAAAGAAATTGGCAACCGAGATATTTTGGTATCAACCGAATTATCATGATGATATCGCTCCATTTAAGTTTGGCGGAAAGCTAGAGAAAACCTTATCGTTCACAAATAGAGTAAGAAGACAACTCAGGACGCACCCATATAAACATATCATTGAAGAAGCTATACGCAGGTATGTGCGGGCTCTGGATTATTCAGATCTTGGTGCGTCATTTATAAAGCTCTGGTCGGTGCTGGAATATTTAACAAATACTTTAAAGAATAGTTACAAGGTAACTGTACGGAGGGCGGCCTTTGTATTTGATGAGGTTGAGTTCCATCGGCAGGTGTTAAATAATTTAAAAACCTATAGAAACTCTGCTGTTCATAGCGGTGAAGATCCAGCAGGACAAATTGAATCCTATTTATATCAGTTGAAACGATATGTGGAGCAGTTGATTAGATTCCATTTGTGGGTTGGTGTACGATTCGCTAGCTTTTCTGATGCTACGTTATTTTTGGATTCTAATCCCGATGTAAATAAGCTTAGAGCGCAAAGAAAGACAATAGAAGCCGCAATTAAATACAGATCAAGTTAAATGAATAGAATATTCGGGTGTATGGCACGGTTAATTGTGATTAGGTGTGGAACTGAATGATCATCCATTGCACCCACAAGCTCGCCGCAAAGCTACCCAGCGTCAGCGGTACGCCATTGGATGAAACCTACCCAATGGGTAGTTGGCACGCCAACCTCTATGTTATCGACCGCCCTGTTACCACCAGGGTAATGAAAGGAAGCGAATGCCTGTGGCCAGACAAGGCAATAAAAATGTGGATTGAGGAAAACACATGAGCGTAACCATGGAACAACTGGAGAAATGGCTTGTTACCCCATCAGAAACAGAGCACCTGGAATTCAAGGAAGCCAGAAACCGCTTCGATTTTGAAAGGCTGGTTGACTATTGTGCGGCACTTGCCAATGAGGGCGGCGGGCATATGGTGTTGGGTGTCTCAGACAAACCGCCAAGACAGGTTGTGGGGACGACCGCATTTGGGACACCAGAAAGAACGCTTGGTGGAATTTATGAGAGACTGCATTTCAAGGTAACCCACACCGAATTGAATCATGTGGATGGGCGAGTATTGGTATTTACTATTCCTTCCCGTCCCATTGGACATCCCATCGAATACAAAGGTCGCTACTTGATGCGAGCGGGTGAAGAGCTTGTGCCCATGACGCCGGATTTCCTGCAAAAAATATTTGCTGAAGGTCAGGCAGTATTCGAGGCTCGTATCGCGCTTGCAGGATTGGGTGCAGAGGATGTGATCAGGCTTTTAGATACTCAAAGTTATTTTGATCTGATTGAGCTGCCCTATCCTGCGGACAGGCAAGGTGTGCTTGAACGTTTCGTTCGGGAGCGATTGATTGTTGCCGATAACGGCAATTATGCCATTACCAATCTTGGAGCCTTGCTGTTTGCAAAGAATCTTGATGAATTCGATCTCTTGTGCCGCAAAGCCGTGCGTGTAACCACCTATGATGGTATCAATAAACTAAAGACTAAAAGGGACACGATTGGAAAGAAGGGTTATGCAATCGGCTTCCAGGGATTAATTGATTATATTTCGAGCCAGCTGCCTGCCAATGAGGTGATCGGTAAGGCACTGAGGGAGTCTGTGCCAATGTTCCCGGAGATAGCCATTCGTGAACTGGTGGCCAATGCACTCATCCATCAGGATTTAGAACAGCCCGGTGGATCAACGACTATCGATGTTTACGATAACCGGCTGGAAATCAGTAATCCGGGCACACCGTGTATCGAACCAGATCGGTTTATTGATGAATATCGGTCTCGTAACGACCGGCTGGCAGATTTGATGCGCCGACTGCGCATCTGTGAAGAGAAAGGCAGTGGTATCGATAAAGTCATTAGCAGTGTCGAAGCCTTCCAGTTGCCACCACTTGATATTCGGGTGGGTAACATCAGAACGACGGTGATGCTTTCTGCTCATAAAGACCTTGCTGATATGGACAGGGGAGAGAGGATACGCGCCTGTTACCAGCACTGTGTACTACGTTATATTCTGACAGAAAAGATGACGAACCAGAGCTTAAGGGAGAGATTTGGACTCAATAACCGTCAAACCGATGTGGCTTCCAGAGTTATTTCTGCAGCAATAGATGAGGAGTTGATCAAGCTGGAAGATCCGACGAACACCTCAAAGCGTTACGCCAAATATATCCCGTATTGGGCATAGGGTGTTTCTATTTGCATTATGTTTGTAAATTTGAACAGTCTGAATAAAAACTCTTGTAAAAACAGTGAGTTCCAATTTGCACGCAAATGTATTGACAGTTGTTGATGGGAACTGAAGGCCCCGGTAATCACCAAGGCCAGGTACCGGCCGGGAATCCCCAGTCCATTAAGACTAAGTCCGGGTTAATTATACCAGTGGATCAACTGTGCTTTACCCCGGTTCTGTCTATGGTTATGATGAAACATCTGAAATACAAATTAAAACAATGAGTTACACGGAAGACACCCTTATTGAACAACCCGCCATCAAGCTCTATGCTGAGCTTGGTTGGGAGACGCTCGAATGCTGGGATGAAGAATTCGGTACAGAGAGCTATTTGGGACGTGACAATCGTGGTGATGTCGTCCTGCCTGTTCGTCTCCGTTCTGCCCTGCTTAAGCTGAATCCTTCTGCGCCCGCTTTGGCTCTGGATGAGGCCATTGAGTCACTGTCTCGTGATCGTTCGGCTATGAGTCCGATTGCAGCTAACGAAGAAATCTACCAGCTGCTACGTGAGGGGTATAAGTACAAGGCCAGTGATGATGAGGAAGAAGATGTTACTGTCCGGGTGATTGACTGGCAGGTTCCTGAGAATAACGATTTTCTGCTGTGCTCTCAGATGAGTATTACCGGGGAGATTGAGACCCGCCGTCCTGATCTGCTGGGTTTTGTGAATGGCCTGCCGTTGCTATTCGTCGAATTAAAGGCCAGCCACAAGCAACTGATCCATGCCTACAAGGACAACCTGAAAGACTACCGCACTACCATCCCTCATCTCTTTTGGTACAACCAGCTCATCCTGCTTTCGAATGGCGTGCAGTCCAAGCTGGGTACAATTTCCAGTTCATGGGAACACTTTGCCAACTGGA
>CAZEFU010000211.1:0-4119 GCA_964511515.1 uncultured Wenzhouxiangellaceae bacterium | reverse complement strand
CCTCCATATTAAAAGAGACTACTATGTATAGATTAAAGATAAACCATGGTTTCACACTACTCGAGTTAATGATTACCATTGCGGTAATTGCGATTATCGCGAGTATAGCCTACCCAAGTTACACAGACTCTGTGCGCAAAGGTCATCGTAATGATGGGCAGGCAACGCTACTTGAAATTGCCAACCGCCAAGAAGTCTATTATGCCAAAAATGCAACTTATACAAACGACTTTAATAAGCTGAACATGTCAAGGAACAGCCCTGAAGGATACTATCGAGCTTCCATACCAGCCGCAGACGCCAACATATATACACTCGTGGCAAGGCCTACCGTGAAAGGCGGTCAGAATAAAGACAAGATAGAACGTTTCCGTTTGCGTTCTAATGGCGTTCGTCAATCTTATGATGGCAGCAGTTGGAGTGCTGGTTGGAGCGGCCGTTAGAAAGTTACTAGAATAATTACACCTAAATTAGTCAGGCTATTTTTAGCCTGACTAATTTAGCCTAGTTGTAATCCGACCCCTCATTCCCTACAAAGCAATTATTACTATAAAAGAAAGATAAACCAGTTCCTAACTTGATCTAACTGGTAAAAACCACCCCCATTACCTATACTCAGTCTTCTAAAAGATTCAGGGAAGTGTAGTGTCTGCAGAAAACCAACAAGCAATGAAGCTTAGCCTATCTTCACGAATGCTATCCTCAGTTGAGAGGATCGGCAACAAACTACCAGACCCAGCTATATTATTTGTTGGCTTACTAGCTATAGTATGGACATTATCGTGGATATTATCTTATATCAGCTTTGATGTAATTGACCCGCGAACTAATTCACCAGTAATTATAAAAAACCTGCTATCTGGCGATGCCATAACAGAGTTTTTGTCGGTGATGATTACCAACTTCTCTCACTTCCACCCAGTTGGCGTGGTCTTGGTGGCAATGTTGGGTATTGGTGTTGCTGAGCACACTGGCTTTATCAATGCAGGCCTACGGGCGCTGCTAGGCGTTACTGCCAAATGGTTACTAACCCCAATGGTTATACTTGTTGGTATCGTTAGCCACTCTGCCGCCGATGCTGGTTATGTATTAGTTATCCCACTTGGTGGGGTAATCTTTTATGCTGCTGGCAGACACCCGCTTGCTGGTATCGCTGCTGCATTTGCAGGTGTTTCTGGTGGTTTCTCAGCGAACTTTGTGCCCTCCTCCTTAGACCCATTACTGCAAGGTTTATCGCAAGCCGGGGCGCAAATAATTGATCCGAATATTGTTCTAAACCCGCTCAATAATTATTTCTTCACCACCGCATCCTCCATACTGATTATCGCAATTGGTTGGTATATAACTGAAAAAGTAGTAGAGCCAAGACTCAAAGGCACAGCTGTTGATGGCGATCTTGAAGACTTGCCGCAAATGGAAGACCTTGAAGACCAAGAGCGCAAAGGTTTGCGCGCAGCTGGTATTGCTTTTCTAATTTCTGTTGTTGTTATTGTTGTCACATCCATGCCAGCCGATTCGTCATGGCGCGGTGCATCTGGGGTTTTAACTAGTGGCGATGCACCGATGATGCGTTCTATCGTATCGTTAATATTCCTCCTTTTTATTATTCCTGGTATCGTCTATGGCGTTGTTGCAGGAACTGTGAAGAGTTCGAAAGATATTATTGTGGGCATGACTAAATCAATGCACCAGATGTCTTACTATCTGGTAATTATGTTCTTTATAGCGCAGTTTGTTTATGCCTTTGCGCAATCCAATCTTGGTGTATTACTGGCTCTACAAGGAGCTGCTGCCCTTAAAGCGATGGCTATGCCATCATATCTCACCATTGTAGGTATCGTGCTTCTAACCGGCTTTGTGAACATCTTTGTTGGCTCTGCCAGTGGTAAATGGGGTCTGCTTGCGCCAATTTTTATACCTATGCTTATGCAGCTGGGTATTTCGCCAGACCTGACCCAGGCAGCCTATCGTGTAGGTGATTCAAGCACTAATATTATTACTCCACTGATGCCGTATTTCCCGCTGGTAGTAGTCTATTGTCAGCGTTATGTGAAAAACACAGGTATTGGCACAGTAACCGCCATGATGCTGCCCTATTCGATCAGCTTCCTGGTGTTATGGACTATATTCTTGTTATTGTTTACACTTTCAGGAATACCACTTGGGATCCAATCCAGCTATACCTATCCATAATTTTTATGGCATAGTCGGGGGTCGGTTAAAACCAACCCATAGGTGAACTTATTTGTTGCTTGTGGCGACCAGGCATGATTGGTGCTCATACAAACGGCCAGAAGGGCTTACACACAGCTTACTGTTGAATACAGGGAAATAAAAGATGGGTACTCAGAGTGCAAAAAAACAAAACATTACTTTAATAATTGGGCTATCAATTCCAGTAGCTATGATTCTATTTGTGGCCATAGCAATAAATGCCCCACATTGGTTTAGCACCACCGAGCCACCGCAATACGATTTCCTGTATACCAGTGGCCAGCATAATTCATATGTCAGCTACCAAGTAAATAATGGCAGACTGCAACGTAAAGATCTCATCATACCGGAAGGCGGAAGCAAGCCGACTGAAGTACAACAGCGTTTTTTTATTCATACTGTAGCTACAAATACCAGTAAAGAAATATCTGAGGATGAAGCCCTCAATTTACAGCTGGATGGATCACTGCGATCAGGCGATGGTTATAAGCTGAAGTCTGGTAGGCGTGGTGGCTGGTTTCTGTTTGGTTATGGTAGAGACTACAACACTAGATACCTGGTAAAAGATAACTATAGCCTCAAGCTCGAACTCGAAACCCATGATAGCAATCAACGCTATTATTGGAATATTCAGTTTCTCGGCTGGATAAATGCTGATGAATAAACAAGACCTCCTGGATCAGCTTGTAGCCAAAATACAATCTGGCGAGCTTAGCACTGCAGAAATTCAACAAGCTATTGGAACGCCCGTTGATACCGCTAAGCTAGAAGAAGAGTCATCATCACGCTTATCTGCAGTACTTTACTTCATTGGCGGTGGTGTGGTGTTCATGGGAATGATCTTTTTGATTGCCCAGGAATGGCAGGGATTTTCCAGCGCAATGAAGATTTTTGTAACCCTTGGTTCTGGCCTGGCGGCTTTTATAGTCGGCGTACTACTAACTAGCCAGGAACGACTTGGCGCTGCTGGTCCAGCCTTTTTCCTGATTGCAGCTTTACTGCTGCCGGGCGGCTTGTTTGTGGCTTACGATGAGTTCGGAGTTAATGTTGATGGGATCCTCGCGCAAATACAGATAGCAGGCATCCTGTTTACCGGATACCTGGCAGCCTACCTGCTTATGCGCAAGAACACCCTACTGACCTTCACTTTTATTTTTGCAAGTTGGCTATTTATGGCCAGTATGGAGTTTTTAGTCAGAAGCGCGCCAATGTTAGATAACTGGCGCTTTTATTCCTACACCATCCTGCTGTTAGGATTGGCCTATATGTTGCTGGCCTATAGCTTTGCTAATACTGAACGCGCAGCTTTAAGCGGCTGGTTGTATAGCTTTGGGGTTATAGGTTTTCTAAGCGCTGCATTGACTCTTGGCGGCTGGAAACCTTCCCAAAATATTTTCTGGGAAGCAGTTTACCCAGGACTGGTTTTCGCCATTATATTCCTGAGTACACACTTAAAGAGCAAGTCGTTGCTTATCTTTGGATCCCTGGCCTTAGGGGTTTACCTTACAAAAATCACCGCACAGTACTTTAGCGATAACCTGGGCTGGGCATTCTCCCTCGTTATAATTGGTTTTCTACTAATGGGTGTAGCCTATCTGGCCGTGCGGCTGAATCGTCGTTATGTATCATCTGCCTAACTGAAAGTTATAGCCTTAGGAATAAAAACTGATAATCCAAAAAAGCCGGAAATAAAACAACCAACTTCTGAGTGGTTTTTGGTGGTACGAGAATTGATTTTGATCCTGATAAAGAAGGTTACAACCGAGAAGAGCATAAATATTCTCTTCAGAGCGCAGTTGACCTTCTTGAACGATGTATTCTCCCTATGCCTTCGATATCATTCATAACAAGTCACTGCTGTCCCGTTAACTCTCTTCACGAAGCACGCTACTATAGACATGCCAA
>CAZEFU010000210.1:0-4127 GCA_964511515.1 uncultured Wenzhouxiangellaceae bacterium | reverse complement strand
ATGTGCAGGATGTATCTACCGCGGTGCGCGATGTATGCGAATCTGAAGGTGAGAGCTTGGAGTCCGAACTATCAATTATTCGCTATCTTGCTTGGGCTATCCCTTCTGTTGGTTTTATTGGCACGGTACGCGGTATTGGTAATGCACTAGGGCAGGCGCATCGCGCAGTGGAAGGTGATATAACCGGTATAACTGAAAACCTTGGTGTGGCTTTTAATTCCACCTTTGTAGCTCTGGTGATCAGTATTGTATTGATGTTTTTTATTCACCAAGTACAGCTAATGCAAGAGCGCCTGGTCTTAGATAGCGAACGCTATGTAGATCACTGGCTGATTAGAAAGTTACGCGCTTAATGAGGTTAAGGCTGAACTAATATGAAACGGCGGCCCATGTCTGCGTTTTCCTTATCCTTTCTCGATGTTATGTTTTGTGGCTTCGGGGCGGTGGTTTTGTTGGTGCTTATATTAAACAGCACTATCCAGGAAGAACGCAACGAAACATTTGCAGATATGCGCTCTGAGGTTGTGCGCATGGAAAATGAAGTAATTGTAGGCCGCGAAAATATGGTGCTTGCCTTCAACAGCCTTGAGGCCACCGATAAAGAAATAGTGTTAATGCAAGGCGAGGCCAGACGAGTACTTGATAGCACTCTGGAAATTGAAGCTGGGCTTACTGATCTAGAGCGCGAGACTATAGCTAGTAAAGAACACATCAATAAACTCAAATCTGATATCAAAGGATTGGATAAAACCACTCAGCAATTATCTGCGCAACAAAAAGAGGCTACTTCGCAGGGCAATAAAGTACATCAGTTTGCTGGAGAGGGTAATCGCCAGTATTTAACTGGGTTAAAACTCAGTGGTAAGTGCACCCTAATTCTGCTCGATGTATCAGCCAGTATGCTGGATGAAACCATTGTTAATATTATTCGCCTGCGCAATATGAATGATGCGCGTAAGCGCGCGGCAATAAAATGGAAGCGCGCACAAGGTACGGCAGAGTGGCTAATTAGCAATCTGCCCGAGAGTTCACAGTTTCAGGTGTATTTGTTTAATACCCGTGCTCGCAGTGCAATGCCGGGAAAACAAGGTCAATGGCTGGCAGCATCTAAAACCGAAGAAGTTGCAGCATCGGTTAAAGGTTTGCGCGCAGCAATTCCCGCTGATGGCACTAGTCTTTATCACGCTTTTGAGGTGGCAAACATTCTCCAACCAAGGCCAGATAATATTCTACTGATAACAGATGGCCTGCCAACCCAGGGCAGTAAAAAACCCAACAGCACAACCGTTAGCAGCCAGCAACGCCTGAGCTTGTTTAACCGTGCGACTAAACGCCTGCCAGTAAATATCCCGATCAACACAATACTATTGCCCATGGAAGGCGATGCCTATGCAGCTGCGGCTTTTTGGAAGCTGGCAGTAAACAGCAATGGCTCATTTTTAACCCCTGCTAGGGACTGGCCATGAGTCGCAAGAAATTACGCCGCGAGGTCGAGATATTTAATCTGTCGTTTCTAGATGTGGTTTCCTGTGGCTTTGGCGCCATTATTTTGCTGTTGATAATTGTTAGATTCAGCGAGCCTGTGGTAATTGAGAAGCTAAGTGTAGATTTATCCGGTCAGGTAATAAAACTTGAGCAAGAACTATTCGATATTCGTGGAGAAACTGTAGTCTTGAATCGAGATTTAGATTCCAGACAAGAACAACTTTCTATGCAACGAGAAAAATTGGCACGCTTGCGCGGTAGCTTATCGACTATCAAAGGTGAGTTTGCCAGTGCTAAAAGTGAAGCTGACACCCAGGCAATAATTGAGGGTCAACTACAAACTGCGCAACAAACTTTAAGTGATGAAATGCGGCGTTTGCAGCAAGGGGCATTGCGCAAGCCGGAAGTGAATAATCGAATTGGTGGAGTGCCTGTAGATAGCGAATATATTATCTTCATTATTGATACTTCTGGCTCTATGACCCAGTATGCTTGGGCGCATGTATTGAAGAAAGTTAGTGAAGTGTTGAGTGTGTATCCAAAGGTTAAGGGTATTCAGGTGATGAATGATATGGGCCAGTATATGTTTCAGCCATATAGTGGCAAATGGATTCCAGATACAGCAGGCCGGCGGCGGGCGATTAATCAACGCATGAGAAGTTGGCAACCATTTTCTAATTCCAGCCCAGTGGAAGGAATCGAGGCTGCTATCAAACGCTTCTATTCCAAAGATAAACGCATCAGCCTGTATATTTTTGGCGATGATTTCTCGCAAGGCTCTATCGAGCAGGTAGTAAATACAGTAGAACGCCTGAACCGTGCCGATAGCAGCGGCAAACACCGGGTACGCATCCATGCAATTGGTTTTCCAGTGTTATTTAGCATGGGCGGGATGAACCAGAATGTAGTTCGCTTTGCTGCCTTGATGCGCAAATTGGCAGAAAATAACGATGGTACCTTTGTTGGGTTAAATAGTAATAGACCATAAATGGATGGCTCGCTCAAGGTCTTTGCTGTGTGGATGGCTCTGGGGCAAGAAAAGCTGAGCCCGGAATCCATGCCGAGGAACTGGATCCCGGATATTGCTACTCGCAATTCCGGGAAGACTGATTATTCACGTCTTTCCGGGGCGCCGAGTAGGCGAACCCGGAATCCATGCTAGGCGAAGGCAAAACCCTTAAAGCAACTCTCCAAGCTCTTGCTTCCTCTCTGACCCAGCAAAGCTAGCCTCAATACTATTTCGCACCAACTGTACCGCCTGAGCTTTACTCATCTGCAAAGCATCTGCCAAGGCGACAAAGTTTTCAGTCATATAACCGCCAAAATATGCCGGATCATCCGAGTTCACGGTCACACAAACCCCCATTTCCAACATCTGCAAAATATTATGCTCGGCCATATTTGCAAAAACACATAATTTGGTATTCGATAAAGGGCACACAGTTAGCGGCATTCTGCTAGCAACAAGTTGCGCCATCAAGCGTTCATCATCCATTGCTCGCACACCATGATCGATACGCGAGACTTGCAAATCATTTATCGCAGTCCAAACATATTCCGCTGGTCCTTCTTCCCCCGCATGGGCTACGGTTAACAAACCCAGTTCGCGAGCTTTGGCAAATACCCGGGAGAACTTCTCAGGTGGATTACCTTGCTCAGAGCTATCCAGACCAACAGCGACTATCTGTTTAAGATGGGGAAGTGCCTGCTGCAAAGTTTCAAAGGCGGCTTCTTCACTCAAATGTCGCAGAAAACACATAATCAATTTACTACTGATCCCCAATTGCTGCTCACCATCGGCTAATGCTCTACTAATGCCATTTATAACTGTGGCAAAATCAATGCCGCGATCAGTATGGGTTTGCGGATCAAAAAATGGCTCTACATGCATAACATTTTGCTGCTTGCATTTTTTCAGATAAGCCCAGGTTAAATCATAAAAGTCTTGTTCCTGCTGCAACACATTGGCGCCTTGGTAATAAATATCTAAAAAGTCCTGCAACTGGCTAAATTGATATGCTTGGCGTAATTGCTCCACATCTGCATAGGGCAGGGTAATTTGGTTTCTTTGCGCCAGAGCAAATAACAACTCTGGCTCTAAGCTGCCTTCAATATGTAAATGTAATTCAACTTTGGGTAACTGGTTTAACCATTCGGTGCTTATTGTCGACATTTTATTATCCTGTTTGTTATCTACGCTGACATAAATCAGAGTTAAGCATAGCGTATAATCAATTAAAATTCGAAGGAAACCAAGTGGCAAAAATAAAAACCGCCTACCAATGCAATGACTGTGGCAACCAGATGAATAAATGGGCTGGTCAGTGCCCCGATTGCAAAGCGTGGAATACGCTCACAGAAATAACTTTAGAAGCCAGTGCTACCGGCCTTAAAAACCGTTATTCCGGCTTTGTAGGCTTTGCCGATAAAGTTGAAGTAACCAAGCTATCTGCAGTTAAGCTGGATAAGTCGCTGCGCTTATCTACCAATATATCCGAACTCGATAGGGTGTTAGGTGGTGGCGTTGTGCCAGGTTCAGTGACTTTAATTGGCGGCGACCCGGGGATTGGTAAATCCACCTTATTGCTACAAGTTATGGCGGGTCTGGCAAGCACGGTTCCCTCGCTATATATCACTGGCGA
>CAZEFU010000209.1:0-4129 GCA_964511515.1 uncultured Wenzhouxiangellaceae bacterium | reverse complement strand
CATTACCGAAATAGCTGTAACCGAAAGGCTTTTGGTTAGTAAGGTAAGCTTACGCTGTATTGCTGTATTGCTGTGTTGCTGTGTTGCTGTGTTGCTGTGTTGCTGTGTACATAAGTATCTCCTCAATTATAACATTAAACGTTCCAGTAAATGGACAGACACGGCTCCCTCGTACCGATCACATTAATGCCACACAACAACCTCTCTTTTGTGATGTGGATTTAAAAATAGCAGTTCAGCTATTAACTGTCAAGATGATTTGTTATTAATGTTATTAATGTTAACAGCATTACCTAGCCTGGTTTGTGACTATTTATCAGTCAGAAATCAAATTATTGACGCTCTCTGCTGTTACACTATTTTGGTAGCTGAGCAGACTCCTTTTCGGTGGCAACAAAAGTGCTAGCCACCATCAGTAATATAATTGTCAGTATTGATTTAATTATAATTAATCATCTTCACTCGCATACTTAAATATAGCATGCTACTATCGCTGACCAAATACTTGCAGTGCTAATAGTAACTGTACGGGGCTTAAGCAGATGACAGATAAATCTCTGGGATTACCAGTTTTTAGTGCGATTAAAACAAATTCTATTGAGGCGGATATAAGTAGTTTCGTAGAGTCGTATCAACAAGGGTTGGAATCACTTGTACAATTAAGTGAAGAGCAGTTGAACTGGTCGAGCCTGGTAGATACGGAAATGAAATGGTCACTGGCTTTAGATGAATACTGGTCGCCGGTTTCTCATTTGCATTATGTTGCTGATACCGAAGAACTGCGTGTTGCCTACGATAAGTCGCGCGAGAAAATCGCTGAGTTTTTTGCCCGCAGGGGGCAGAATCAAGAACTGTATCAATGCTGGAAGGCGTTTTCTGAAAGCTCTGAATTTAGCCAGTTACAGCCTGTTCAGCAGCGAATAGTTGAACTAGAACTGCGTGATTTAAAACTCTCTGGAGTTGCCTTAACTGGCAGTGCCAGAAAAGAATTTCGGCAACTGGTTGAGCATAAAAGCCAGCTCTCATCCAGGTTCTCGAATAATTTACTTGATGCTACAAAATCCTGGACCAAGTTGATAATAGATGAACAGGCCCTGTCTGGACTGCCTAAAAACGAGCTGAGCCTACTACAGGGTCTGGCTGTAGATGCGGGTGAGACTGAGAATGCATATTTACTAAACCTAAGTCATCCAGCCTATATTGCGGTCATTACATATGCAGATGACCGCAGTTTACGCGAAGAAATGTATCGGGCTTTTGTAACCAGAGCATCGGCGCAAACAGCCGATGCTGAGTGTTTGAAATTTGATAATGGCCCAATAATTGTGAAGATATTGGCAGCCAGGCAGAAAATGTCGAAACTGCTGGGTTTTAGTAATTATGCTGATTTTGCCTTAGAGACCAGAATGGCAGAATCTGCTGAACAGGTTTTAGGGTTTTTGAATCAGTTGCTTGAGCAAGCCAAGCCAGCGGCTCAAAAGCAGTTTGCTGAATTACAAGACTTTGCAAGCCAGGCAAATGGTCCAGATGAACTTCAAGCCTGGGATATTGCCTATTGGTCAGAAAAACTACGCCAGCAACGATACGACATTAGCGAGGAATTAATTCGGCCATATTTCCCGGCACCAGCTACGGTTACTGGGTTGTTTGAGATTGTTGAGAAGCTCTACAATATACGCTTTGAACTCGATAACAGTGTTGATCGCTGGCATCAAGATGTAGATTTTTATCGGGTTCTATCCGCCACAGGCGAGCAGATTGCGGCTTTGTATTTGGATTTATATAGCCGTGATAATAAACGCAGTGGTGCTTGGATGGATGTATGCCGGTCGCGTTATTTAAGCGGAGATGATGGCAAGTCGCTGCAGTTGCCGGTGGCCTTTCTAGTATGTAATTTTGCCCCTGCACAGGGCGATATACCATCTTTGTTGAGTCATAGCGATGTTGAAACCCTGTTTCATGAGTGCGGCCATTGCTTGCATCATTTGCTCACCCGAATCGACTACCCCCAGCTGGGAGGAATCAACGGTGTGGAATGGGATGCAGTTGAATTGCCAAGCCAAATTTTGGAAAACTGGTGCTGGGAAAAATCAGCCCTTGATGGCTTTGCCAAGCACTATAGTAGTGGCGAGCAATTACCAGATGAACTATTTGCACGAATTCTCAACGCTCGCTATTTTCAAAAGGCAATGCAGCTAGTCAGGCAGTTGGAATTTGCACTTACCGATATGCGCTTGCATCTTGAGTTTGATCCAGATGAGCCACTAAACCCGGATCAGCTTATGCGTGAGGTACACGCACAAACAGCTGTTACTGCAATGCCAGAATATAATCGCATGCTGTGTAGTTTCGGGCATTTATTCGCTGGTGGCTATGCTGCTGGGTATTACAGCTATTTGTGGGCCGAGTTATTATCAGAAGATGCCTATTCGCGTTTTAGCGAAGAGGGTATATTCAACCCGCAAACTGGTGCCGATTTCCGCCATGAAATTCTAGAAGTAGGAGCCTCGCGTCCGGCACTGGAATCGTTTATCGCTTTTCGTGGCCGTGAACCACAAATAGAACCACTGTTAGCAGCCTACGGGATAGGAAAATGAAAATAGTTACCTGGAACGTAAACTCTCTGAATGTACGCCTGCCGCATGTGCAAGCTTGGCTAGAAGTAGCCCAGCCAGATGTACTGGCCTTGCAAGAAACCAAGATGACTGATGATAAGTTTCCAGTTGAGGCACTTAGAGAGGTAGGTTATGAAGCGGTTTACGCAGGCCAGAAAACTTATAACGGAGTTGCAACTCTTAGCAAGACCAAGGCCACAGATCCGATTACCGATATCCCTGGCCTAGATGATCCACAGCGACGAATTTTGGCAGTAACAGTTGCAGGTGTCCGCGTGATCAACCTGTATGTAGTTAATGGATCTGAAGTTGGTTCAGAAAAATTCGCCTATAAACTTCACTGGTTGCAGCAAGTGACCAAGTTTATTCAGGCACAAATGCAGCAGTTTGATAAGGTCGTGGTTCTGGGTGATTTCAACATCGCCCCAACTGATGCTGATGTTCATGACCCAGAGGCATGGCGTGATGATATTTTAGTATCGCCAGTTGAGCGCGAAGCTTTAAATAAGATTCTTGATTTAGGCCTGACAGATACTTTTCGCATGTTCGATCAGCCAGAGAAACTCTGGAGCTGGTGGGACTACCGCAAAGCCGCATTCCGCCGCAATATGGGCCTGAGAATAGATATGGTGCTGGCATGCAAAGCCATGGCGGATAAATGCACCGCAGCCTATATCGACAAAGAACCGCGCCGCCAGGATAGACCCTCAGACCATACTCCGGTTATTGCGGAGTTTGATATAAATACCTGAAGTGCTATTCTCGTCTTTCCTTAATAGTAGCACCCAGTTTTCCCGGAATTGCAGTACACCGTCTTCCCGGAATTGCGAGCAGCAATATCCGGGATCCACTCCCCCGGCATAAATTACGGGTTCGCCTATTCGCCGCCCCGGAAAGACGGGTTGGGGTGTACGGAGTTGTGAGTAGCACAACCCTCGAATTCTCGGAATTACGGGTAGCAATATCCTTTAAGCGTCACCCCGGAAATGCGCCTGCTCCAGCGTAGTCGGGGGGGGGGGCAGCATAATCCGGGGCCCACTTTCCCAACTAAATAATAGAAGAAAATAAATCTTTCCACTTAGGATTCATTGACTCTATTAAACTTATTTTCCACTTTCTTCGCCATTTCTTTAAAACTTTCTCACGCTCTATGGCGTAAGCGATATCCCCATAAATCTCATAATATACGAGATTGGTTACTTTATATTTAGCTGTAAACCCTGCAACAACATGCTGTTTATGTTGCCAAACACGTCTTACTAAGTTGGCAGTTACTCCAATGTATAGAGTGCCGTTAACTTTACTTGCGAGAATGTATACATAAGAATCTGGCATGACTTGAATATTGCAGTGAGTTTGAGAATTAGAATAGGGGGAAGGTGCTGTTTGGCGTGTAGTATTTTTGCTGAAAGAACTATTGGGATAACTTTGGTGAGTGATCTACTTCCAGGCATGGATTCCGGGTTCGGCTATTCGCCGCCCCGGAAAGACGGGTTTGGGGTGTACGGAGTTTT
>CAZEFU010000208.1:0-4132 GCA_964511515.1 uncultured Wenzhouxiangellaceae bacterium | reverse complement strand
CCCTTTAATCGCTGATGCCTTCGGTTTAGGCAAAATATCGGTAGGACCGCCCTATTTTGGCCTTATGTTTGGAATGTTAATGGTGCCACTGGTATTGATAATGCCACTTGGAGCCTATAGCCGCTGGAAGCAAGACAAGCTGGGCAGAGTTGGCCGGCAATTACTCTTGCCATTACTGATAAGTGCTGCAATTGCAGGCCTTTCAGCCTGGCTGATTAGCAATGGCAGTCTGCGCACTATCGCCGGTGTATTTGCTGGTTGTTGGCTGATCTTTGGCTCACTTACCTACGCTGTACAGCGCAGCATGAAGCAACGCCGCAAGCTGTTACCAGCCAGCGAAACGGCTATGGTTTTGGCGCATATGGGAGTTGGTATATTCCTGATTGGAGTCTCAATGGTTGAAACCACCAGCATCGAGAAACATATACCGATGAGCCCTGGCGAGAGCTTCCAGTTAGCCGAATATAAATTTGAATTCACTGGTAGTGAGCATATTGAAGGCGCAAATTACAGTGCCGATCGTGGCACTTTCATTGTCACTAGCCAAGGTCGTGCGGTAACTACTTTGTATCCAGAAAAACGTAAATATCGAAGAGGTCAAGTTATGACCGAAGCTGCGCTAGATCCAGGTTTAAGCCGAGATTTATATGTATCTTTGGGTGACCTTATTGATAGTGACGCGCAACGCTGGGCAGTACGGATTTACAAAAAACCTTTTATTCGCTGGATCTGGCTAGGCACTTTGTTTATGACTCTTGGTGCACTAGTAGGTATGACTGATCGGCGCTTTAGACGTAAAAGCAAAGAACAATCGGTGGCGGTATGAAAAGGCTTCTACCCCTGCTAATATTTCTGCTTATCGCCGGCTTATTAGCATTTGGCTTAAAAAATGCGGACCAAAAATCTCTAATTCCTTCGCCTTTAATTAATAAACCAGCGCCCGAATTTAGACTGCCTCTACTTGGGCAAGAAAACGTATTTGTTACCAAAAATGATTTACTCGGCAAAACTTACCTGCTGAATATTTGGGGCAGTTGGTGTGCGGCTTGTCGGGTTGAACATCCATTCCTGAATCAGCTGGCAAAATCAAACCTGCTACCAATATACGGCCTTAACTGGAAAGACCCCAGTGATGATGCAATTGAGTGGTTACAAGCTCTAGGCAATCCTTACGATATTATCTTGTATGATTTTGAAGGCAATACCGCGATTGATTTTGGGGTATATGGCGCACCAGAGAATTTTCTTATCGATGCCAAAGGGCAAATTCGATACAAACATATTGGGGTTCTTAACCAAGAAATTTTTACTGCTGAAATTATGCCAATATTAGCTACTATCAAGGCCGAAGAAGATGCGCAATAAACGCTTCGTTTTCATTCTTATTTTGCTTGCTGGCCTGGTTAGCTTAGCTGCCACTGCTGCCCCACCCTTGAAGTTTGATAATCAAACTCAAGAGCTACGCTTTAATGCCTTGGTGGCAGAGCTACGTTGCCTGGTTTGTCAAAACCAAAACCTGGCAGACTCTGATGCCGAGTTGGCGCAAGATTTACGCCGAGTTATTTTAGAGCAAATGCAAACAGGCCAAAGCGACCGACAAATCAAGCAATTTCTGGTCGAGCGCTATGGTGAATTTATTCTATACCGCCCACCCCTGGAGAAAGCAACCTTGGTGCTCTGGTTGGGGCCTCTGGTTATATTGTTGTTTGGCGCTATTGCAGTAGTCCTAAATATTCGGAAACGCGCCAAACAGTTTAATGACGAACGAAATGAACAAGGGACAGGCACATGAATACGGCATTTATTATCATTGCACTGGCTCTGGTAGCACTTGCCGTACTGTTCGTTATACTGCCCCTGCTGCGCAGCAAGGGTTCCTTGGCTCTCACATTGCTGCTGCTACTAGGCATTCCTTTAAGCACGTGGTTTACCTATAAAATAATTGGAACACCAGCTGCCATAAACTCAGAAAATTTACATCAGCAAGCAGCAGAGCCGCAAAGCATGGCAGATGCAATTGCCATGCTTAAAGCCAGACTGATAGAAAACCCTAAAGACCTTGAAGGCTGGTTATTGCTCGGCAGAAGCCTGCTCAATACCGAACGCCCAGATCTAGCTGAAATGGCCTATAGAACTGCACTATCTCTGGAACCAGAAAGCGCATATATAAAAATGGAGCTTGGTAATACGATATTAAGCAATAGCCAGCCCCCAGAATTCCCGCGTGAAGCTAAAACACTTATTCAGGCAGCTTATAGCGCCGATCCAAGCTTGCAAAAAGCCCAATGGTTATTGGGAATAGCAGAAGCTTCAGATGGCAATCATCAACAGGCTCTAGATTTATGGCGAGACTTACTGCCCAAACTAGAAGCAGGCAGTGGTATTGCCACCACCGTTACTGAACAAATAATACAAATGCAATCGCGGCTGGGAATACAGCCGGCAAATATCAATGTGCGAATCGAGCTATCAACTGCCGTTACTGCAACCCTTACTGATGAATCGGTATTGTTTGTGTTTCTACGAATTCCAGATAAAGATGGCATGCCCTTGGCAGTGAAGCGTATTCCAGCGCCGCAGTTGCCACTGGATATTTCTATTACTGATGAATCAATCTTACAAGCTGGCGCCTCCTTACTGGATTTCCCTGAACTATTACTCAGTGCTAAACTCTCCAGCACGGGCACTGCTGACACCAACCCAGACGATCTGGTGGTTCCAGCGATAAGGATAAAAACCCTAAACAGCGAGCAAACCACCCTATTATTACAAACCAACAACGATGGATAATTATGAAAACTTCTAAATACTTGCTTTTCTCTTTCGTACTCCTGCTAAGCAGCCCATTTGCTTTAGCCGTTGAATTTGAAACAACCAAATTAAGTGACAGTCTGTATATGCTCAAGGGACAAGGCGGAAATATTGCCATATCTAACGGCGTTGATGGAGTCTTTATTATTGATGATCAGATGGCTCCAATGACGAATGAATTGATGGCTGAAATAAGAACAATTAGTGAGCAAGCCATTCGTTTTGTTATCAACACCCATTATCATTTTGATCATGTTGGTGGCAATGAAACTATCGGCAAAACCGGCAGCGTAATAGTGGCGCATGATAATGTGCGCAAACGCATGACTACAGTGCAGTGGAGTAACTTCATGCAGAAGTCTGTGCCAGTATATGCCCCATCTGCTTTACCAGACATCACTTTCAACGATCAAACTACCCTGCATTTTAACGGTGAAGCCGTCACTGCCTACCACATCGCTAATGCACATACCGATGGCGATGCCATTATCCATTTCCCCAAGAGCAATGTTATTCATATGGGTGACATCTGGTTTAATGGCCTCTATCCGTATGTAGACCTTGATGCTGGCGGCAATATAAAGGGCATTCAGAAGGCTGTAGCCAAAGCCATTTCATTGGCTGATAAAGGTACCAAAATAATTCCAGGTCACGGCCCACTGGCTACTCTGGATGAGTTAAAAGCTTATGCTGAATTTATTGCAGAGGCGACTAATAATATAGCTGTACTTATTGCTGAGAATAAAAACTTGCAGGAAATTATTGCCCTCAAGCCAACTGCTAAATGGGATGAAACCCTGGGTGCAGTGTGGATCAAGCCAGACCAGTTTGTGACTATGCTGTATAACTCCTTAATGGGGATTAATGAGTATAAACAGTAGTGCGGGATGTTAGGCTTGTAGTACTATCACTTAATATAACGAGGAATATCACATGACGATTAAATCACAAAGCCCTATTTATGCCATTACAGGCTTATTATTTACCTTATTTGCTACGTTGATAGGAATTCATATGTCATCTGCAATTGAGTCTACACCAGCATTAATAGGCACTATTTCAGCAGTATGGTGTGCAGTTTCAGTAAGTATTCTTAGTAGTAAGTTTTCAGAGTCATCCAGATAAAATCTCTGCATACCAGGACTTCAAGAGTAAATCTTACAACTAGCTAGTTCAGGTTTTACTGACTCAGTTCCCCAGCATGGGTTCCGGGTTCGCCTTCTCGGCGCCCCGGAATGACTGCTGAGAAAAGTTTAAATACCCCTTCGTCTTCCCGGAATTGCGCCTGCCCCCGCGTAGGCGGGGGACAGCAATATCCGGG
>CAZEFU010000207.1:0-4132 GCA_964511515.1 uncultured Wenzhouxiangellaceae bacterium | reverse complement strand
GGATGCTACTGGTGATGCACTTCTTATTCCTCAATGGTTGCAGACGATAATAGCCAGTTTGGCAATTATTGGCTTTCCGGTGACTTTTTTGCTGGTATGGATATTTCAAATCACCCCTGATGGTATTCGCCTGCAACGTGATGGTTTGCTTTCGCGCAGGCAAACCACGGTTTTATTCGGCTTAATGATGTCACTGACCATAGTAATGGGTTATGGCATGTTCAGTTTTTATACCACTGAATTCGAAACTAATCCGACTCTTACAGAAGACTCTCAGTTGGCAGATACTACTCCAGATGCATCGATTGCAGTGTTGCCATTTGCAGATATGAGCTCAGGCCAGGACCAAGCATTTCTGTCTGATGGGATTGCTGAAGAAATATTAAACCTGTTAGCACAAGTAGATGGCCTAAAGGTTGCTGCTCGCACATCTTCATTCTCATTGCGCGACCAACTATATGATATTCAGACAATAGGGCGTTTATTGAATGTTAGTAAAGTTTTAGAAGGCAGTGTTCGCAGAGATGGGGATAAAATTCGATTAACCGCCCAGTTGATTAATGTCGAAGACGGTTACCATATTTGGTCTAAAACCTTTGATAAACAGATAACTGATATTTTCAAGTTACAAGATGAAATAGCTGAGGCAATCACCAACGAACTAGTTGCCTCTATCGATGGCGAGGGCAAACTCTTACACCGTTTTGGCAGGACCAATTCGCTGGCAGCATGGGAAGCATACCAGTCAGCCCGCATGCATTGGTGGCGGCGGTCACCAGATGAGCTTCAGTTGGCAATTGAGTTGTTTGAGAAAGCGATTGAAGAGGATGCGAATTTTGCCGCAGCCTATGCGGGCCTGGCAGATTCGTGGATTCTACTGAGCAGTTATGGGAATGTAGCCACAGAAGATGCACTCGAGCGTTCACAAAAATTGATTGAGAAAGCTATTGAACTGGATCCCATGTCAGCAGAGGTATTTGCCACACTAGGTCTGGCACGTACGACTATTGGCGAGCTGGAGGCTGCAGAATCTGCGCTCAGACGGGCCATTAAGCTTGATGGAAACTATATCCCTGCTCAATTATGGTTGGCGAATCTATTAGGTGCACAATTACGGCTACATGAAGTGCGCATGGTGTTGGAAGATGCCCTGAAAATTGACCCTCTAAACGAACTACTGGTTATTAATTACTCTGGATTACTAATTAATAGTGGGGAATTTGATGCTGGTATAAAAAAATCTCTTGACTTGGCAAAAATAAAGCCAGGATCGGTAAATCTCATACGAAATATTTCCGCATGGTTGATGGAAGTTGGCAGCTTGGTTGATGCATGGGATTATGCCCAGAAAGCACTAATGCTTGGTCCCGAAGACCCACTTAATTTAGCCATGGCCGCCCAGATCAGTATGAATATTGGCAATCTTAATGAAAGTCGCGCGCTAGTAGAGAAACTGAACCTGGTGGCACCGGATAATATGATATCCCAAAATATGACAATGCTGCAGATGCTCGCAGATGGCCAATTGGAGAGGTTGGATGATTGGTTAGTAATTCCGGGTGATATCGATAAGGACGAGTTAAGTATTGATGAGGTATTCAAGGTTACCCGTATGGCCTGGGGGGATTTGCTAAAGAATGATAACCAGCAGGCCTTATACAAAATTAACCTGGTGATGCCACAAATAGAAATGTTAAAGTCAGATGGTATGTTGGCTGAAGTTCTGGGTCTTAAGGCTGTAGCCCAAGGTCGCCTGAATATGCCTGATGAAATGCGCCTTACCCTTAATCAAGCACGAGCAGCAGTTGAGAGGATCCAATCTACGGGAGTAAAAGTTGCTGGTATTCACTACCAATTAGCTTGTATTGAGGCTCTTTCAGGGAATGCGGAATTAGCTCTTGATGAGTTCCAGTTGGCGGTAGAGCAGGGCTTTAGTCAAAGCTTCATTGCTCGCTACGATATACGCCTTGATTCATTGCGAGACTTACAACGATATGCGGACCTGGTACAGACTATGGAGCAGCGCAATCAAGCCGCACGAGAAACGATAAATGCGCGTAGTATTAACCTGAGTTCAGCATAGTTCGACACCTTCTGATGCGTTGATAATCTTGGCTGATATTAAGGGGCTAAGTATTCTCTATTCCTAACCACGCAAACATTTTCTCAAAAGCCCTATCTCTTACTTTCTTGGGAGAGAGAAATATATCGTGCTGGGCATTCTCTATTTCCATTAAAGTAACTTGCTGTCCTAGTTGTGCGCCAATTCTTTTAGGGGCTGTCCTAGATATTTAAAACACTATTCCTGTTGCCGGTATTAAATTTAGAGGATATAAGAGTAGAGTTTACTTGCCCTTCATAGTCGGGCAAGAGCTCCAAGGTTTGGTAGTTAAAGCCTATGCCCAAATCCATCATAAAAATACTCTATATTCTCTCAGCAAGTAAGCATAGCAGAGAAAAACACTATTATTTGCACGATGGTTTCTCGCTGATATAAAAATTGATAGTAGCTGTAAAGACTTTTTCTTTGGCAGAATTTAAAAGCTGCACTGGAATCTCGATGTCGCCCGGCTGTAGCATACTTACATCAAATCGACACACTGCTGTTAGTTTGCCGCTGGCTTTTTTTAGGTAGGCAACGCACATTTGCTTTGGTATCCAGCGTAGTGATTTAGGAATGCTGGCATCTACTGCCATTCCTGCAGTAAGCTCAGCCAGGGTACACATTGCGCCAGCGTTAATGGTGCCTATATGATTTCTGATGCTGCGCCGATCTTTTACTGTTACGACACAGAGCCCAGCTTCTAGTTGCTGAATATTGGGGTGGACTTTTGCAAAGAAGGGCGCGGTAAACCCAACGGCCTTATTAAACAAAAAGCGGCCACCAGGGAAGCTGGTTAATTTATTATATTTATTCAGAATATTAGACATGGTTTTCCTTGTTTGTTGGGGTTTGCCAGTTATTGCTTGTTGTCTTGCCTAATTGTATTGGCTCGGCATGGGTGAATTCAAGTTCGCGTACAGCACTCATATCCTTCCACATTAGAGCATGCCCTTTAGTGCGACTTAAAAGCTTTACCCGGCGCTGCCAGATAGCAATTTCCTGTTCGCTGGCCGGGCGCAGTTTTCCGGCTGTGCCGATTAGGCGAATGGCAGGAGGCTGGGCAAATTTTCCTGCAAGCAACGACTTTAGCCAGTACCAGCGACTACTGTTGACGGCTAAAACGCAAATTTTATTATTGCCTTGCAAGTTAAGGGGGAGTTGCTTGGGAAAGCGCTCGAAATAGATTGCCTTGCCTGGTTTTCCCAAAATTACTGATCCAATTGGAGTGATATGAGGTTCGCCATCGGCATTGACCGAAGCTATGGAGCAGTGCATTGAGCTAGCAAATGCCTGTTTAAATAACTGCTTTATCGCTGGCCAGTGTTGTTCAATTTCCATTCCTTATCTCCATAATATTGAGTTCTCGAGGCAGCGGTTACGCTTCTGCATAACGCTCGGCGCTGCCTAACCAACGCTCGATCAGGGCATTGCTTAATTGTGTATCTGCTACTAGCTGCTCGGCAAGGGCAGGTATTTGGTGAATCAAATGAGCATCACGGGCAAGTTCGGCTATGCGAAATTGCAAGGCGCCAGTTTGCCGTGTGCCTAATACTTCACCGGGGCCTCTTAGTTGCAGGTCTTTTTCGGCAATCACAAAGCCATCGTTGCTATCGCGCATAATCTCTAGTCTGGCTCTGGCGGTTATGCCAAGTGGCGACTGATAGAGTAATACGCAGCTGGATTTTTCAGCACCACGACCAACCCGGCCGCGCAATTGGTGTAGTTGTGACAGCCCCAGGCGCTCAGCGTTATCAATCACCATTAGCGATGCATTGGGTACATCAACACCAACCTCGATAACTGTAGTTGCTATCAGTAATTGTATTTGACCATTGCGGAAGCGTTGCATAATTTGGCTTTTTTCCGCTGGCTTCATTCTGCCATGGACTAGCTCAATAGCTAGATCTGGAAGCTCGGTTTGCAGGTGCTTACTGGTAACTTCTGCAGCTTGTGCTTCCAGTTGTTCTGATTCCTCGATTAAGGTGCAGACCCAGTATGCTTGTCTGCCTTGCCTACAGGCGCTGGCGA
>CAZEFU010000206.1:0-4158 GCA_964511515.1 uncultured Wenzhouxiangellaceae bacterium | reverse complement strand
CCCCGGCGGTGTGTATCGCGATCTGCCAGATCAAATGGCTAAGTTTGAGCAAACAAAATGGACCAAAGGCAAGAATCTCACACGCCTGAATGAATGGCGTCAAGGTAGCCTGCTAGATTACCTCGAAGCATTCACAGATGATTTCCCAGCACGAGTTGATGATTACGAAACCCTGCTCACAGATAACCGTATCTGGAAGCAACGAACAGTTGGTATTGGTGTTGTATCGCCAGATCGCGCATTACAGCTGGGCTTTACCGGTCCAATGCTGCGTGGTTCAGGAATAGCCTGGGATTTACGCAAAAATCAGCCTTATGCCGCTTACGACAAAATGAAATTCTCGGTACCTGTAGGTAAAACAGGCGATTGTTATGATCGTTATTTGGTGCGAATTGAAGAAATGCGCCAGTCCAATTCAATTATTCAGCAATGTATTAAATGGCTGCGTGAGAATCCAGGGCATGTAAATAGTACCAATCACAAGGTCAGCGCACCATCGCGTGAGCTAATGAAAGGTGATATGGAAGCTATGATTCACCATTTCAAATTATTTTCTGAAGGCTATAGCGTTCCAGCAGGAGAAACTTACGCCGCAATCGAGCACCCTAAAGGTGAGTTTGGTTGCTACTTAGTTTCCGATGGTGCCAACAAGCCATTCAGAGTGCATTTAAGAGCTCCAGGATTTCCTCATCTAGCATCCATGCAGGAAATGGTGGTTGGCCATATGCTGGCAGATGTAGTTGCGGTAATTGGTACCCAAGATATTGTTTTTGGTGAGATAGACAGGTAAACCGATGAATAATAAGAATACACAATTCCTGCTTTCCGCCGATACCAGAGCAACTATTGACCACTGGATAAGCAAATTTCCGCCTGAGCACAAACGCTCTGCAGTTATTCAGGCACTAATGGCAGCGCAAGAGCAAAATGCTGGTTGGTTAAGCGATACCAGCATGGATGCAGTAGCTGAATATCTGGGTCTGCCCAATATTCAGGTATATGAAGTTGCTAGTTTTTATTCAATGTTTGATCTTAAGCCAGTTGGTCGGCATAAGGTAAATATATGCACCAATATATCTTGCATGTTGCGCGGTGCTGAAGATGTGGTTAGTCATATAGAAGCAAGCCTTGGCATAAAGCTTGGCGAAACCACCGAAGATGGCCGCATTACTTTGATAGTTGAAGAAGAATGCCTAGCTGCCTGTTGTGGCGCACCAATGATGGTAGTTGATGGTCATTACCATGAAAATCTTGATGTCGAAAAGATCGACAAAATTCTTGCAGGGCTGGACTAAGTATGGCCGAGCATAATGTTGTATTTACAACCCTGGAATTTGATCAACCTTGGTCGCTGGAAAACTACCTGAAAATTGGTGGCTATCAGGCTTGGGCTAAAATTCTGGAAGAAAAAACTCCAGCTGAAGAAATTATTAATATCGTTAAAGCATCAGTATTACGTGGCCGTGGCGGCGCTGGTTTTCCTACTGGTTTGAAGTGGAGCTTTATGCCGCGCTCAGCCCCAGGGCAGAAATACCTATTGTGTAATTCTGATGAAAGCGAGCCGGGTACCTGCCACGACCGAGACATTCTGCGCTATAACCCACATGCAGTCATCGAAGGTATGGCCATTGCTGCCTACTCAATGGGTGCAACAGTTGGCTATAACTACCTGCGTGGTGAGTTCCACCATGAGCCTTTCGAGCGTTTTGAAGACGCACTGAAAGAAGCGTATGCATCCGGCTACTTAGGTAAGGACCTGAAAGGCTCGGGAGTGGATATGGATATCTACGGAGTATTAGGCGCCGGTGCTTATATTTGTGGTGAAGAAACCGCTTTAATGGAATCACTCGAAGGCAAAAAAGGCCAACCGCGATTTAAACCGCCGTTTCCAGCCAATTTTGGCCTGTATGGCAAGCCTACCACCATCAATAACACCGAATCACTAGCATCAGTTCCCTCAATTTTGCGCAATGGCGCGAACTGGTTTCTGGATATTGGTATTCCCAATAATGGCGGGCCGAAATGCTTTTCCGTATCAGGGCATATTAACAAGCCGGGTAATTTTGAAATACCGCTAGGCACACCATTCTCAGAACTACTGGAAATGGCTGGTGGTGTATTAAACGGTAATGCCCTTAAAGGCGTTATCCCGGGCGGTTCTTCCATGCCGGTAATTCCTGCAGATACCATGATGGATATCACCATGGATTATGACGCCTTGGCCAAGGTAGGTTCAGGTCTAGGTTCAGGCGCAGTTATTGTTATGGATGAAACCACTTGCATGGTTAAAACCTTAACCCGCTTGGCACGTTTTTATCACTTAGAATCTTGCGGGCAATGTACACCATGCCGCGAAGGAACTGGCTGGATGCACCGAGTATTGGAACGCATACTTGATGGCAAAGGTCGGCTTGAAGATCTCGAATTACTGCGCTCTGCTGCCGGGCAAATAGAAGGCCACACAATTTGTGCATTCGGTGAGGCTGCGGCCTGGCCAGTGCAGGGAATGCTGCGGCATTTCTGGCCTGAGTTTGAATATTTTGTTAAACACGGTCGCTCGATGCTGACATGAATATGGTTTTGGATAATATATGAACAGCCCAGAGAACAAGCTGGTCAAAATTGAAATAGATGGGGTAGAAACCCAGGCTCCTGCTGGCTCGATGATTATCGAGGCTGCAGATCGCCTTGGCATCGATATTCCACGTTTTTGCTACCACCCCAAACTTTCTATTTCAGCTAACTGCCGAATGTGTCTGGTAGATGTAGAAAAAGCTCCCAAGCCAATGCCAGCCTGCGCCACTCCAGTAATGGAGGGGATGAAAGTATTTACTGAATCCCGGCGTGCTGAAGATGCCCAGCGTGGGGTAATGGAATTTTTATTAATTAATCACCCATTAGATTGCCCAATTTGTGATCAGGGTGGTGAATGTGAATTACAAGATCAGGCCGTTGGCTATGGTCGCTCGGTTTCGCGCTTTAGCGAAAGTAAACGGGTTGTAAACGATAAAGATGTTGGCTCCCTGATTCAAACAGAAATGACACGCTGTATTCACTGTACCCGCTGCGTTAGATTTTTAGATGAAATAGCTGGTACTGCTGAATTAGGCGGCATAGGTCGTGGCGATAGTACTGAAATCGGCACTATGGTAGCGCGTTCAATTGATTCAGAAATGTCCGGCAATGTTATTGATGTATGCCCAGTTGGAGCTTTAACTAATAAGCCATTCAGATTTTCTGCGCGCGCCTGGGAGCTAGTAGCCAGACCAGCAGTTGCAGCCCATGATGGCGTTGGTTCAAACCTTTATTACCATGCTCGCCGTGGCGATTTAATGCGTGCTGTACCGCGTGATAACGAAGCTTTGAATCAATGCTGGTTATCCGATCGTGATCGCTATTCTCACTTTGCCTTACGCAGTGAAAATCGTTTAGTAAAACCCTTGCTCAGAAATGCACAAGGCGAGTTACAGGAAGTCGATTGGGATACAGCACTTGATGCAGCAGCCGGTATCTTAAAAGATTCTGGTGAATCATTAGGAATGTTATTTTCAGCTTCTGCTTTCAATGAAGAGTATGCACTGGCAAGGCGTTTATTAGATGGCCTTGGCAGCAAGAGAATTGACTCACGTTTACGTGAAACTGCCTTTGCAGATGATGCCTCCCGCCCAGTAGAATTTGAGTGCCCAGTGGCAGAAATATCTTCTGCGGATGCGGTGTTATTAGTTGGTAGCAATATTCATGAAGATGCACCAATATTGGGTCACCACCTACGCCAGGCTTGGCGTGTCAATAAGGCTATCATTCATGCCTTGATGCCGCGTGCGTACAATTATCACTTCGAATGCGCAGCTACAGAGGTACTGAATCCACAGGCGATGATTAACAGCTTATTGTCGATGGCGGTGGTTCTTGGGGAAGATATCAAACTTGCCGACCTGCCTGCGCAGCTTCAGTCAGCTATTGCCTCGGCTGAGGCGGATGATTTTGCCAGAAATACAATCAAGATTTTACAGGATGCCGATAATCCGCTGATTATTCTGGGTAATATGATGAACTCACATGCTCAGGCAGATTTTGTCAGGATTCTTGTACAGGCTATTTCAATTGCTTTATCCGCGCGTATTAATATGATTTATGCAGGCGGTAACCCGGTGGGTG
>CAZEFU010000205.1:692-4167 GCA_964511515.1 uncultured Wenzhouxiangellaceae bacterium | reverse complement strand
TTCCACCTGAATTCGTTGTGGGATATGGATTGGATTATGATCAAAAATTGCGTCATTTACCGGAAATTTATCGAATAGAAGAGTGATTATGGCAAACAAAAGACCGAAAATAGTATTAAAAAAACCGCAAATAAAAAAACCAAACACGCCCAAAAAAGAACCTATTGATCCGAAATCTCGGTTTCAATTTAAAAAAGCCGGAAAAACATCATTGATATGGTTATTAATAGTTGTGGGGGCAATACTTATTTCAGGGATATTTACTAACTCAAATAAAAACAGGCGCAGCTTAATGGCGAAGAAAATTTCAGAGAAACTTTTACGCCGTCAGCGCGCTCGGCGACGAGCTTTGCAAGCTGTATATCAGTGGCAAATGACCGGTCATGAGACCAAAAAAATCATTTCTCAGTTTAATGCCGAACAAAATATGTCTAATGTAGACCAGGAACTATTTGCCTTCCTGCTACGCTCAGTTATAAATCAACATGAAGAACTGGATGCAAAACTACAGCCATTCCTTGATCGCCCAATTGAGCAACTAGATGAAACTGAACGCGCAATCTTGCGTATTGCCACAGTTGAGCTGTTACATTCTATTGAAGTACCAGTGAAGGTGGTTATAAATGAAGCCATTGATCTGGCACATCGTTTTGGTGCTGAGCAAAGTCATACCTATATCAATGGTGTGCTTGATAAGGCGGCAAACGAATGGCGGAAAATTGAAATAGAAGCTGAGAAAACCAAGAACACAAGCATTAATAAAGGTACTAAATAGTGCTAGTTGCTGAAGTTAATGCTTGACAAATACACCTAGGGGGGGGGTATTGTTGAGGTGCGGTAAGGATACCGTATTTTTTATTCAATAGATCAAGGAGGATTCAAAATGTCTTATAGAAAAATTTCATTGTTATTTATCACCTTCATTACGCTACTTCTGGCTGGTTGTGCTTCTACGGGAAATGTTCGTGGAGAGTTTGGAGAGTGTGTGGGCGGGTCTGAGGGTATTGAAAGGTGTAATTATAAGATCATAGTTGAGATTAACAGCGTAGGAAGCGGTTTTGATTCTGGAAAGTTGTGGATGGATACCAGTCAATCTACAGTTGGTTTTGCGCTGAATATGCTTTCTGCAACTTTGGTTCAGAAACGAAATGGTGTGATTGTTGGCTCTTTAAATTTCCAGTTCAGTCGCAATGGAGATGATTGGAATCCTGTAAATACTCAATCCTTAAATACATGGGTAGCGCAGAATGCGGCAGACAGCGATGTAATCGAGATTGGTGTTTCTGGATTTGAGTTCGTTTCTAGTCCTGGCACAAATCTTGTGGTCACCGAAGTGGTGTACGATAATACGGTCATGGCTGGTGATTCAAAATCCTGGTATGTTAGCCCACAAGGTAACAACCAGATTATGCAGTAGTTAAGCGAAATTCTACTCAACCATCAGGCCTGTCTTATTGGCAGGCCTGAGATTTATTGCGGAGGTGATATTAGTGAGGATTGTATTAATATTAATGGGTGTGCTTTTACTGGCTACGTCTTGTACTCATTTCCCACTAAAGGCTGTTCCTTTGGGCGCTAGTATTCATTCGTATGTCATACATGAGCGCCAACAAAGAATAGATTATATCAGCACTCGCCAGAATGGCGGCACGCCAATAAAGATAGATGATCATCCTATATATACCCCAGATATGCAGATCAATAATTGGGAATTATCCATTTCGACTAAACTCGAGGGGGTTACAGAATTTGAGATGTTTGAGTTATGGACAAGGCAGTATGAAAATATAATGAGAATATTGGCTAGCAATATTCGACCCAGCAGCTATGAGATCATTATTGTCCCACTAACTCTTACTCATCGTACGCAATTAAGAAGAGAGTACACTAGTAGTCTGTTACCGATAAGCTTTGTTTTCTCAGTGCCAATTGACTCTACATCTAGAGCTGCCTTCCAGAGTATGTTTAGTACTTTATCACATGAGCAATACCATATATATCAGAAATTGGACATGAAAGACCTGCCAGTAGATAGGATTTCCAGTGAAACTCATGCGGAGTTTGTTGCCAGTTGCGTGTCAAATATGATATTTTCGGAGGTGATTGAATTAGGAAAAAATGTCCCTAGTATTGGCGACTATATTCTTAAGAATCCTACCCGTGAGGAATTACGAACTGCAATGGCAATAAATGCCGCTACCAAAGACTCTCTCCAGAATAACCTTGCTGGAAAATTAGTTGTTCGATACTTATTCGACATAATGATGGAAAAACACACCAAAGATCCTGACGAGTTTTCAGCGGAGCTTAATAATCTTTGTCGTGAGTTCGGAGCAAACACACCAACTACATGGGAAGGCTTGCTGGATTTATATACCGAAACCAAGAGTTAACAGCGACCATTGGTTAATTCAAAACAGGGTGCTACATACTCCGTTGAAGTGGTGCTATAGTCGTGTTCCTGTTTCGGGAATATGAGAATGGTAGTTGGCTTGAATTAGAACCAGTTAATTGCACGCATAGCCCAAGTTACTGAACTTGGTATACGATAATACAATTTTGGCTGGAGATTCAAAATCCTGGTATGTTAGCCCTCAAGGTAACAATCAGATAATGCAGTAAAATAGGCTGTAATGTTCAGTTGACACGCCTGCCTTGCGGGCAGGTGTATCATTAAGTTGCGAAGGTATTAAATGAGATTTATATTGTTAATTATCGGTGTGCTTTTGCTGGCTATGTCTTGTGTTCATATGCCATTAAAGAAAGTGCCCTTTGGTGGTATTCTTCATTCCTATATTGTGTATGAGCGCCAGCAAAAGATTGATTATATCAGCATTCGTAATAATGGCGATAAGCCAATAAATATTGCTGATCATCCCGTGTTTAGCCCAGATGTTCAGAGTACTAATTGGAACTTGTCCATTTCGACTAAGCTTGAAGCAGTGACTGATATTGAGATGATTGAGTTTGGGTCGTGGGCTAGACAGTACGAGCAGGTTATGAGCGTACTGGCCAAAAATATCCGCCCTGCCACCTATGAACTCACTATAGTCCCTATGGCGATCACTTATCGCTCACAGGTTAGAAGAGAATATACCAGCAGCCAGTTGCCAATAAGCTTTATATTCTCAGTGCCAGTAGATTCTACAGCTAGAGCAGCTTTTCAGAGAGTGTTCAGTACTTTGTCACATGAGCAATATCATATATACCAGAAATTGGGCATAGAATTTGCACCAGTAGATAGAATTTCCAGTGAAACACTTGCAACCTTTGTTTCTAGTTGTGTGTCTAGTACATTATTTAAAGAGGTTCGTGATCCGGGAGTTAGCATCCCAAGTATTGGTGAGTATGTTTTCAGTAAACCTACCAGAGACGAGTTACGAACGGCAATGGCAATAAACGCCGAGACCAAAGATGTAATCCAGAATAACCTTGCTGGAAAATTAGTTGTTCGATACTTATTCGACATAATGAT
>CAZEFU010000205.1:0-592 GCA_964511515.1 uncultured Wenzhouxiangellaceae bacterium | reverse complement strand
GGAAAAACCCAGCAAAGATCCTGACGAGTTCTCAACTGAGCTTAATAATCTCTGTCGTGAGTTTGGAGCAAATACACCAACCACATGGGAAGGCTTGCTGGATTTATATACCGAAACTAATTCTCACAGCGGCCACTAATCGAGTTCGTAATATGGTGCTACATACTCTGCTGTAGTGGTGCTATAGTCGTGTTTCTATATCGCAAATATGGGAATGACAGCAAACTTGAATGAAAACCAGTTAATCGAACTCATAGCTCGGCGTGCGGCGAGTAATCTCCCTGACTCAGGGCTAATACTCGGGATTGGTGACGATGCCGCAGTTATCCGCCCAACAGCTGGCTATGACCTTGTAACTTGCACCGATACTCTCGTTGCCGGAGTACATTTCCCCGAATCCACAAGTGCTTATGATATTGGCTGGAAGTCTCTAGCGGTAAATCTTAGTGATCTGGCTGCAATGGGCGCTAAGCCGCTTTATCTGCAATTGGCGTTAACGCTACCGCAGGCTAATAGTGATTGGTTGGAAGCCTTTCTAGATGGTTGGTTTGCTTTAGCACAGCAACATCAAGTGCAGTTGATTGGTGGCGAT
>CAZEFU010000204.1:0-4174 GCA_964511515.1 uncultured Wenzhouxiangellaceae bacterium | reverse complement strand
GGTTTGTTGCAGCCAGAGGGTTTGATGTTGGCTATTGCGTGCATGGGTGACCACACCTTGATACCATCCCGTTGCTGAGGCCATGTGAATGGGGACATTATGTCGCAGTGCTTCATGCATGGCTTGGGTGGTGATTTGGTGGTTTCCGAATAAGATAATGGTTTGCAGGCTACGCCAAGGCATGCGATATAAGCGTTTATCGTGTCGGTGTACTTGCAGTTGCTTGTTGAGAGTGGACACCACGCTATGCTCGCCTGTGACCATTAGTAATGCACCTGCAAATTCTCGATCTGCAATTTCAATAGCGGGTTTGTGGGCGATTTTTTCTATCAGCTGGGTCAGGGTTTGCTCTTCGGTTAGCCGTTCTGGTTGTTGCTCGGCGAGTTGGTTAAGCCATGAGTTTGCAGGGATTGCTTTGCTCTTAGGTTTGCCTTCTTCTTGTTGTAGGCTGGTACTGACATCTATGACCATGTCATTGATAAACAAATAGCCTAGATATTTAAAGCCCTCATCAAGGGCGGTAATATGGCTTTTGTCAGGATGTAGTTCAAAGCCATGTTCAGCTAGTGAGCGTTGTGCAGCTTGCTCGGCCGCTTGTGCTTGTTCAGGGTTTTTACAGAGGATAATAAAATCATCGGCAAAACGGATCAGTAAAAAACCTGCGGCTTGCATATCGCTATCAAAATCATCCAGCATCAGGTTAGCCATTAATGGACTGAGTGGCGATCCTTGCGGTAAACCATTTTTACGCTCAATGGTTTGTCCCTGAAAATGCACAGGGGCTTGCATCCAGTTAATAATGGCATTAATGACGGGGTCGCCATAGTAGATACCATTAAGGCGGTCGCGTAGGTGTTCTAAGTTGACACTGTCAAAAAAGTTTTTAATATCAGATTCATAGACCCAACGATAGCCGCTACGCCAAGCAGCTTGAATTTCATAACTGGCGGTAATACGTGAACGGCCAGGACGAAAGCCGTGGCTGTGTTTGTCCATCAGTTGTTCTAATGCAGGGCTTAGGGTTTGGCTTAGGGCGCGTTGTAAAACTCGGTCATAAATGGGCGGTACAGCCAAAGGGCGGACACCACCATTTTTTTTGGGCAGTAAGTAGCCGTGTAGGGTGGGAGTGCTGTAGTCGTTATTGAGTAGTTTTTCTAAGTCGCGTTGTAGTTTGGCCGTTGGCGTATCTTCTGGCTCAGCTGCTATTTCGGTTTCGGTGTACTGTTCTGCATAATCATCACTATGGCTGTAGAGTTCATCGCGGCCAGCCATAACATGCCGCCATGCTTGGTGCAGGTTCTCTTCTTGTTGTGCTAAGGTGAGTAAGGAACTGGCAGGCAATATGCGTCGATAGCTGTAATGCTGTTGTGGGGTTTGTAGTTGATAACGTCCCCAACCAAAAGCACTGCGTTGGCCGATGCCGGTATATTGCCCCAGCAATAGCAATTGCCACCAGCTGGGGCTGAGATTGGCGGGGAGTTGTAAGTGGATTCTGCCCGTCATGCCACCCATTGGCGTTGCATTTTTTTGTGCATCGTTGTAGTGACTGTCTAGCCAGAACAGGTGCATATCTTGAATATGGATATTATGGGGAGCCGCTAGTGTGCCACTCTGTCCGCTACGCCGACGTAGTAAATCTGCTAGCGCATTGTAGCAGCGGGTGAATAATAAGTTGCCGTCTAAGTCTTCGGCATCTCTGATA
This sequence comes from uncultured Wenzhouxiangellaceae bacterium, assembly GCA_964511515.1. Classification (GTDB taxonomy): domain Bacteria; phylum Pseudomonadota; class Gammaproteobacteria; order Xanthomonadales; family SZUA-36; genus SZUA-51. The sequence continues at coordinate 2,472 of CAZEFU010000204.1, read as the reverse complement.
TAGCGCTGTTCACCTTTTGCTTTTTGAGTGGTACGTTGTTCTTTGGTTTTCAATAAGCGTACTGGACTGACCCAATACCAATGCAGGCTTGTTTGCCCATTCCATAAGGCGACTTCTTGCTGTAGTTGCGGGTAGTCATATTGGCTGAGTTCGCTAAACAATGTAATGCTGAGTTCACTGAATGCATCTTGCAGATTGAGCAGTTTGCAGTTATTTCTAAACGGGAGTTCTTGCGCACTTTTGGGCGAGGAGTGTGGGAGTTTTTGCAGCTGAGTGATTAGCGTTTGCAAGATAACATCACTACCTTGCAGCCCAATAAGCATAAACCGATAGTAATCGCCGGCTTGATAGCGAATGCGTCCAGATTCAGGGGCATCAATACGTATTAGTTGATCGTAATTTTCGGGAGAGCCAGCAAGAAAGCGTATAAAGGCAGTTAATGCGGCTTGGTGGAAGAATTTGGGTTTGGCGGCTTGGGTAAATTGCAGAGTAACCACTAGGCCACGAAGGGGGAGTAATGATGCTAAATCTAGGTCGGGGTCTTGTGAGGTTGGCATGGGCTGTGGTGATAAAGTTAGGTTGAATTATTGCCCCTAAGCCGCCTGATTAAATAAAGTCCCTACTAAATCATTCATTTCTTCAGGATTGGCATTGTCTCGATCTAATTGTAATAATTCAGCACGGGCTTTGGCGGCCATGGAAGTTGCTTGTGCAGCTACTTTTTGGTCTTGTGATGAAGGTGAGGCAGGCGCGAGTGCGGCACGTTTGATGATGTCGGCTTTGCGAATCGTGGCAGCAGGGTCGCCAGCAACGGCGGAGGTGTCTATCTGTACTTCACCGCCGACTGCATAGCGTTGGCCATTAGGGCCACGCTGAAAGCTGAAACTAGCACCACTGCTGGCAATACCGCCTGCGGCACTGAGGTGTGCTTGTTCATGGGCTTTGACTTCCGTGTCACGTTGTTTTAATTTTTGTACTTCTGCCAGTTCTTCAGCGGTTAAATTATTTTTGCCGGCATTTTGTTGTTTGACTGTTTCGGGGGCAGTTGCATTGCTTGGTGCATTTTCGATGGCGCGCGCTTGCGGATGCGCGGCGGAGAACGCACTTATATGGGGTGAAAAATGCGAGATGGCTGATAACATAAGCTTATCTTTTAATGGCTATATTTTGAGTATAGTAACTTAAGTGCTGGCTGTCAAATTTGGTAGGAGGGGCTTTTAGCCGCGATTTAATTCCAGAAAGGTCGCGGCTAAAAGCCCCACCCACTATGGTTTTTCTGTTTAAAACAAACCTGAAAAGAGTTGCACATTAACCCAGTCGCCCTGGTTAATAGTGCCTTGCTCATGCTCTAAAACAATAAAGGCATTGGCTTGACTCATGGAGCTTAATATTCCTGAGCCTTGTTTGCCGGTGGTTTTAACTTGCCATTCGCCTGTTTCTGTTTGGCTGATGATGCCGCGCTGGATTTCGGTACGCCCTGCTTTTTTGGGGATAGCTTCTAAACTACGTGCTTTCATTAATGGGGCGATGGGTTTGTCGGTGATTGCGAGTGCTTTTTCTAAAGCAGGGAGTACCAATTGATAGAAGGTTACCAGTACTGCAATGGGGTTGCCTGGCAGGCCAAAGAAGGTGCAGTTTTTTATTTTACCAAAAGCCAGTGGCCGGCCAGGTTTAAGTGCAATGCGCCAGAAATTGATTTGCCCGCCAGCTTGTAGTGCGGTTTTGGTAAAGTCGGCCGCACCAACAGAAACGCCACCTGATGAAATAATGACATCCGCGTAGTCTGCTGCCTTATTGAAAGTGGCTAATAGTTCAGGTTCTTGATCTTTAATAATGCCTAGATTAATGATTTCTATATCAGGTCGGTCTAATGCAGCCATGAGGCTATAGCGGTTGCTGTCATAGAGTCCGCCTTTGCTTGGCGTTGCTGAAGGGCTGTAAATTTCATTGCCGGTTGAGGCAATGGCAATACGCAGTTTGCGCTTTACTTTGATAGTGGTCATACCGAGTGAGGCAAGTAAGCCAATATCAGCTGGGCATAATAATTTTCCTGCTTGCAGTACGGTACTGTCTTGTTTAATATCTTCCCCTGCTTGGCGTACATTTTGCCCTGCTTGGTGCTGGCTATCTATACGGATGCTATCAGCCTCGATAGTGCAGTGTTCTTGCATAATAATGGTATCTAGCCCTGCTGGGATAGCGGCTCCTGTCATGATCCTGATGCAGTGTTGTGGTTGGCAGGCTTGCTCGTAAAACTGTCCAGCAAATACCGTCGCTTGGATCTTTAAACTTTGTTCGCTGTTGGCTGCGGGTAAATCGCTGGAGTGTAGTGCATAGCCATCTACGGCAGAATTGGTATAGGCAGGGACATTAATAGTGCTGATTATATCTGCAGCTAAACAACGGCCTTTGGCGATTTCAATAGCAATTTCTTGGCTCTCTTGGATAATAGGGATATTGTCCAAGATGGTT
>CAZEFU010000203.1:0-4187 GCA_964511515.1 uncultured Wenzhouxiangellaceae bacterium | reverse complement strand
TTCTGGGGATACCCGGCCAGTAGAATTACGCTGCAGTCGATCATCACCAATAGCGCTCGCGGCATTCATTGCCTCTTGCATATCGCCCTCTTCAAGAATATTGCGATTGCGCCCACCCCAGATACCGGCAAAACAATCAGCTTGAAGCTCTTGGCGTACAGAAAGTGCATTTACATTGGCCTTGCTTTTACCTCTCCCAGCTTGCCGTACCTGCTTTGAAATACCAAGCAATGTCTGCACATGGTGACCTACTTCGTGAGCAATTACATACGCTTGGGCAAAATCACCACCAGCTCCCATTTTGGTTTTCAGGTCATCGTAAAAACTCAGGTCAATATATAACTTCTGATCGGTAGGGCAATAAAATGGCCCCATTTGCGCCGATCCAGCACCACAGCCTGACTGTACTGAACCGGTATACAGAACTAGAGTTGGATCCCTATAACTATCACCATTTTCTGCAAAGACCACCTTCCAGGTGTCTTCGGTACTAGCGAGTACTGATGTGGAAAAGTCTGCCATCTGCTCTTCTTTAGGCGTGGGCTTCCAGTTGGGATCAGCAGTTTCACTTGATGGTAAAATTTGCTGTTGAACTTGAAGCAGAGTCAGTGGATTCACGCCCAAAATCCAGGATGCTAGCAGCGTTAGTAGAATACCGACGATTCCGCCTTTGAAAATTCCACCACCGCGACGCATCCCGCGACGATCTTCTACATTTGAACTTCTTCTGCCTTTTTGCCAGCGCATATTTCTCTCCTCTTCTTAATTAATTAATTATTACTAGCTTAATGCTTGATGCTCGGTGGGTCAAAGCTACCCCGGGCCTGCTCAAATCCGGCGGCTGCGCGAATCAACACTGCCTCGGAGTTCTTGCCAGCCATAAAAGATATACCAATCGGCAGGCCTTCTATTAGTGCCATGGGCACGGTAATTGCGGGCAAGCCTGCCATAGCTGATAGTTGCGAGCTTCCTGCTTGCATTGGGGTGGCAGACTCTCGCTCGTTCATCAACAAGCCTGCAACACCGAAACTTGGAGCTACTAGAAGGTCTACATTGTTTTTCTTAAGAATTGCTTCTACGCCACGGTCATTTAGCAACTGCTTTATTGCTGTATTAACTTGTTGGTATTCACTGCTTGCAAGATCTGGAGATGACTCAGCTAGAAGTAAAAACTCTTGCTTGAAATGCGCCATTTCTGTATCTTTATTAGTTATATTGAAAGCTATTATGTCAGCGATATTGCGAACCTTAACTGTATCTGGTGCAGACTTTAGGTATTCACTCATGTCGGCTTTCATATCGGCAAGAAGCCGCGTAATTTCAAGTTGACCGAGGCCGTCAATGCTTACAGAGTCATTAACATCTACTAATTCTGCGCCTGCTTGTTTGATTGTTTGCAGGGCATTATTAAATGCTTTATCAACACCCTTCTCATGACCAGAAAGTTTTTTTATTACACCGACTCTTAAACCACTCAAGCTTGCATTATCTAACGCTTGCTGCAAGTCGGCGGCACTAACACCAGCATTACTGGATAACATTCCCTGTAACAACAACACGGCATCGGCAACCGATCTGGTTATCGGGCCTGCTGTATCTTGTGAATGCGATATAGGTACAATTCCTGCTTGTGAGACCATGCCAGCACTAGGTTTGAAGCCAACCACGCCATTCATGCTGGCAGGGCACATGATCGAGCCATCAGTTTCACTGCCAACAGTTAATGGGGCCAAATTCAGCGCTGCTGAAACTGCAGACCCAGATGAAGATCCACACGGGTTCATTGCGGGGTTCCAGGCATTAGCGGTAAACCCGTCCATTGCTGACCAACCTGAGACAGAACTGGTGGAACGCATATTTGCCCATTCGGAAAGGTTGGCTTTACCAAGAATAATTGCTCCTGCTGCGCGCAAGCTCTTAACTAAGGGTGCATCTTCAGTGGCATAGTTTTCTTTCAAAGCCAATGAGCCTGCCGTAGTTGGCATTGGGTCGTGGCTGTTGATGTTGTCTTTTAACAGAACTGGAATTCCGTGTAATGGCCCACGTAATGTACCCGCACTACGCTCCTTATCTAGTTGGGCTGCAATCTCTTCGGCCTTTGGATTGGTGCTAATTACTGCATTATAAATCGGGTTTAGTTTTTCTATTCGGGCAAGGTAAAAACGAGTTATTTCTTCTGCGCTAACAATGCCAGCCTGCATATCGATGGAAAGATCTTTTACTGTCTTATACAGTGGCGAGTAACTCTCGCCCGCTTTAGACTCAGGGTTGAATATCATTAACGAGACCATTAAAAAGACTAATACACGCATAAGCTTCTCCTTTATTTTGCTTTGCCGGTGGCAATATCTAGCACCAATCCAGGCTTGCTAATGCCAGCCTTTACACCACAGCGCCGTTGCAAATAATCCTGAAAATCATTTTTCCCTTCGTCTTCACCATGCACCAGATAAACCTGTGGCTTATTTTCGATACCTTCATACCAACGAGCTAAATCATCTTGATCGCCATGTGCTGATAAACCACCAACTGTATGTATTTTCGCTCGTGCTTTGATAGTTTTCCCGTGAATACGAACTTCATCATCACCATTTACCAACCTGCGGCCTAGCGTGCCGTTGGCCTGATATCCAACAATAATAACTTGGGTTTCTTCTCTACTAAGATTATTTTTAAGATGATGCAATATGCGCCCACCTGTACACATACCACTGGCAGCAATAATAATGGCGCCATCTTTAATCTCATTAATGGCCCGAGAATCATCACTAGTGCGGCTCAAAACAAGATTTGGCAATAATGGCATTTTTCCAGCTTGTTTTTTAACTAGGCGTGCTTCCTGGTCATATAATTGCGGGTAATTCCAATACAGCTCCGATGCCTCAATAGCCATGGGTGAATCTAGAAATACTTGAAAACGATCAACACCCCAGGCTTCATAATTACTCGCTAGCTGATATAACACCTCTTGTGAGCGACCAATTGCGAAGGCAGGAATTAAAATATTACCCCTGGTTTCAGCTGCGGCTGAAATAATTGCGCCAATTTCATCAATTGTCTCTTGGCGATCCCGATGACGGCGGCCGCCATAGGTGGTTTCCATAATGATTAAATCGGCTTTTTTCGGGCTCTGTGGATCGCGTAGTATCGGTGTATCGTACTGCCCCAGATCGCCACTGAAAACCAGTCGCCGTTGCAGATCACCTTCGCGCAAATCCAGCTCAACTACCGCTGATCCAAGAATATGCCCAGCATCCTGAAAACGAACCCTCACCCCAGGAAGCACCTGTTGCCACTGCTGATAGCGCACGCCACGAAGCTGTTTTAAAGCATTCTTTGCATCTTTCTTGCTGTAAAGAGGTTTTACCTCATCAGCACCTGGTTTTGCTTTGCGGTTTTTATAGCGCGCATCGGACTCCATAATATTGGCAGAGTCTGCCAGCAGCACTGAACATAAATCTTGGCTGGCGTTTTGAGTCCATATATTACCGCTAAAGCCCCGCCTTACTAACAAAGGCAGGCGCCCAGAATGATCAATATGCGCATGCGATAAAATTACCGCATCTACAGAATTTGCGTTAAAAGGAAATGGCTGTTTGTTAAGCTCTTCCAAGCGTGTGCCGCCTTGAATCATGCCACAATCAAGTAATAATGTATGACCATTTACTCTGAGAATGTGACAAGAGCCTGTAACCCCTGCTGATGCTCCGTAGAATTCTAATTCCATCTGTTTGCTCTATATCTTGATTTATTAAAAATAACTGCTGTAACTTGCTTTATATATTAACAGTATTGAGAAATACATCCTGAGTAATTGTTACCGTATTTACATGGCGCTTATTGGCATAAGCTGTAATAAATATTCGGCATAAGTAATAATTTTTTAGAGTGTTTTGGGAAAAAACGAGGAAACTGGATGCTGTGGTGATCCGAAACCTATTGATTCTTGCGGTAACAGCCTATATTCTTCTAGTTCTCAAATTATAATTATTCTGGGGTATTCCATGGGTCTTGGCTTTTCGTTAGGTGTTACTTTCGTTTTTGTGCTGCTCGCACCAATCATTTATATGCAGATGCGCGGCCACCCAAGGGGCCTGCAGGTTCTGTTTGCTGCTGAAATGTGGGAGAGGTTTTCCTACTATGGAATGCGCGCACTACTTATCTTCTACCTGACCTGGCATTTCCTG
>CAZEFU010000202.1:0-4214 GCA_964511515.1 uncultured Wenzhouxiangellaceae bacterium | reverse complement strand
ATAACAGGTGTATTCTCACGCCAGGCACTGATAACTCGAATGTTGCCTGAAACCGAGACACTGGCGCAGCGACAGCGCGCCGGTACATTATCTGAAAATACCTGGCAAGCAGTAGGTAAAACCTTGCGCGAATTCCACCTACAAGGCATTTATCATGCTGATTTGAATGCCACTAACATATTGCTAAATCCACAAGATCAAGTTTTTTTGGTAGACTTTGATAAGTCGGTGCAACAAAAGCCACAAAATAGTTGGCAGGAAGCTAACCTTCGGCGCCTGAAGCGTTCATTGAATAAACTATTTGGGCAAAATGATTTTCCTGGTAATGGTTGGGAAAATCTACTGAATTCATACAAGGATGGTAAATAAGATATGCAAGTTCTCAAAACATACCTACTACTTCTAGTTTTGCTTATACCCAGTATTCCGGCAATTGCAGATGTTGAAATAACATTCTTGGGTAACCAGGGATACTTAATCAGTGATGGAAAAGATAAAATTTTGATTGATGCTTTCTTGGGCGAATCATATGCAATATTCGAAGGTTTAGAAGATCAGTCTGAGTTGTCAATGAAGAAAGCGGTCGGTAAATTTGACGGTGTAGATATTGGTCTTGCTAGTCATCGGCATTTTGAGCATTTTCAACCAGATACTGCCTGTGCTTTTCTGAAATCAAGCCCCGCCACACTTATGGTTTCATCAGCACAGGTGATTACAGTGTTAAAAGAGCGCTGCAAACCATTCGCCAAAACTCATGCAAACATTCAGGTGGCAAAGATAAAGCTTGGGGTTGCAACAATTTATAGCCGCGACAAAGTAAAGGTTGAAATAATTCCACTTAGCCATGGTGTTGGTAAATATGCATCGCTACAGCACTATGGTCATTTGATGACAGTAGGCGGTAAAACAATTTTGCATATAGGCGATGCGGCTGCCGCACCTGTTGACTATGTTGCAGCTGGGCTGCAAAACCGTCATCTAGATATTGTTATTGCCCCATATACATACTTCTTGCGCCCTTCGGGAAAGCTGATTTTGTCGAAGTACATTCATGCTGAAACAAAAATTGTAGGGCATATACCACCCAAAGAAAAAGCCGAGATCAACGCAGCTATTGCTGAGAGTTTTCCGGCTGCAATCTTTTTTGATCAGCGTATGAGCACCAAAACATTTTAGTTGTTTAGTGCTGCGCTGTTATCCAAGTATCAATCTGTGCTTGCAAGACATCCATAGGCACAGCCCCTCCGGTAAGAACCAAGCGGTGGAAGGCGCGAATATCAAATTTATCGCCTAACTCTGCAGTGGCTTTAGTGCGTGCTTCTGAAATAATTCGCTGACCAACCTTGTAAGAAAGGGCTTGAGCAGGAATGGCAATATAGCGTTCAACTTCTGCAACCACATCAGATTCTGCCATGGAGGAATGATCGAGCATATATTGTATTGCCCGCTCGCGACTCCAGCCTTTCGAATGCATACCAGTATCAACTACAAGACGCATTGCTCTCAGCATTTCGTCACTAAGGCGACCGTAATACTGATATGGGTCTGTAAACATGCCTAACTCTTTACCCAAAGATTCGGCATAAAGTGCCCAGCCTTCAGAAAACACAGTAAAACCGCCAAACCTGCGGAACATTGGCAGATCAAATATCTCCTGTTGGATTGCTATTTGAAAATGGTGTCCAGGGGATGCCTCGTGAATGGAAAGAGTTTCCATAATAAATTCAGGCTGGGCGCGCAGGTTATGCGTGTTTACATAGAAAATTCCGGGTCTGGAGCCATCTGGTGAGCTTGCCATATAAGATGCACCAGCAGAGGAGGCTGCACGAAATGGCTCAACAGCCCGTACTTCGTAATCGGCCCTGGGGCTTATATCAAAGAGCGCGGGCAGTTGCTTGTTGATGGTCGCTTGCAAATCGCGGTAGCCTTGTAACAGTGGTTCTTCGCTGGCAAAGTAAAACTGATCATCATTTTGCAAGAAATCGAGAAACTCAGATAAATCACCATCGAAGCCAACAGTTTCTTTAACCCCTTCCATTGCAGCGCTTATTCTGGCAACCTCGCTAAGCCCAAACTGATGTATTTCATCTGCTGTGAGCTTGGTTGTGGTTTGGGTTCTGATTCTGAAGTTATACCAGGCATCGCCATTAGGCAGTTCGGTCCAGGCAATGCTGGTTCGGCTTGCGGGTATGTATTCATCACCAATAAAGTCATGCAAGCGCTTATATGCAGGAATAATTTGCGCGCTAATCATTTCCTTATATTCAATGCGAATGTGCTCTGCATCTTCTGCATCTATGGTTCCTGGCATGTTTACTATTGGTTGCCAAAACAGGCTATCTTCTATTTTATCGAGCAGATGAGCTGATAGCTGCGGTAAGACCTTTTCCATTAAAACTCGTGGCTGGGTGATATTAGCTGCTATACCTTCACGCATATTTTCTATTGCTTGGTCGAAAATAACCGGAATAAGCTCGACCCGAAGCAGCCAATTAGAATAATCCTCCACGTTTTGGAAAGGCTGAACACTCTTTCCAGAGCCTAGCTGGGCGATAAAGTTGGGCATAGAGAAAAACTGCGAAATTGGAATTAAATGGCCAGGAAATTGCTCTCCCTCAAGGCTCTGTTGTAATTGGTAGATCAAAACATCCAAACTAACCTGCTCTGAGTTGCCCAGTTTGCTGCGATCTACAGCCTGCATCGTATTCAACCAGCGAGTGTTATAAGCATGGCTCTGCTCACGATACTCAGGGCTTAACATGTTAACCATGCGTGAATTAAACTCGCGTCTGCCTAAAAAGGTACCTGAAATCGGGTTTAGCTCAAGTCCTTCATCAAAGTATTCCTGAAATAAATCAGCGAGCTGGGATTTGTTTGCGGGCTTGCTCGCTTCGGTATCAATTGCTAGCGACTTACTCAGGCTTGGGATCTTACTTTCTGTAGCCGTTGGTACTATCTGCAGTTTTTCTTCAGAAGTAGTGCTGCAACTACTGAAAATGAAAGAACTGAGAATCATACTGATAGCTAGAGCTTTAGTTGTTATGTTTTTCACTTTTCTTATTCCAATAGGGATGTGTATTAGTTGTGAGATTTTATCATGCTTTTCTGTATTACTTTTGGCACTACTTGTGGAGTGTGATATTTGCTAGTATGATATCAAATAGATATCAAAATGATTGATCTATTGAATTAAACAAAAATGTGTAACGATGAGGAGAAATACATGATTACTGAAATTGAAAAAAAAGCGATGTCCGGTTATCCGGCGCTGATAATTATATTTGCCCTAAATGTATTGTTGATAGCAGCGATAATTTACTTTGGTAAAAACGGGGTTCCAGCCATGGTGTTTACTACAGTTCTAGTGCTGGTGGTGGTGAGCATTGGCTGGGCTGGCTTTTTTATGGTGCACCCGAATGAATCTAAAGTCTTACAGCTATTTGGTAAATACACAGGTACTGCTAAGGAATCTGGCTTGCGTTGGGCGAACCCGTTTTATTCCAAAACGGCGGTGAGCACTAGAGTCAGAAACTTTGAATCAAGTGCGCTTAAAGTTAATGATAGTGCCGGTAACCCAATTGAAATTGCCGCGGTTGTGGTGTGGAAGGTTGTAGATTCAGCTGAAGCTATATTTGAGGTTGATGACTATGAATCTTTTGTTAGAATTCAGACTGAAGCTGCTTTAAGAAATATGGCCTCTGGTCACCCTTATGAAGCGCATCAAGGTGAAACTATTGCCTTGCGTTCTAGTCCTGCAGAAATTGCAGAGCTGCTGAAAAAAGAAGTTCAGGATAGATTGGAAAAAGCTGGAGTGTCAGTTGTTGAAGCACGAATTTCACACCTTGCCTACGCACCAGAGATTGCCTCAGCTATGCTCAAGCGGCAACAGGCGCAAGCCATTGTTGCTGCAAGAAGCACCATTGTGGAAGGTGCAGTTGGCATGGTGAAAATGGCTCTTGATGAATTACGTGACCAGGATGTGGTCGAGTTGGACGAAGAGCGTAAAGCTGCCATGGCGAGTAATCTGTTAGTAGTGCTATGTGGTGAAGAAAACGCTCAGCCGGTATTAAATACAGGTTCGCTGTACAGTTAATTTGCATGGCAGCTAGAAAAGCAATACCACTGCGTTTGAGTGAAGATATCTTCATGGCATTAAAACACTGGGCGGAGGACGACCTCCGCTCAGTAAATGCTCAAATTGAGTATTTGCTGCG
>CAZEFU010000201.1:0-4225 GCA_964511515.1 uncultured Wenzhouxiangellaceae bacterium | reverse complement strand
AATGTTATTGGTATAAACTCGCAGTTCCAAATCCGAAATGGCTATCTAGAAGCTTGCCATCCTGAAATTTTTGATCAAAACTCGACCGCATTGCTGGAAATTTTCGTCTGTTTGCAACAAAACCCTGCGGTCAAGGGCATCCGCGCTACCACTATCAGAATTATTCTAAACAAACTACATCTGATTGATGCAGAGTTCCGCACCAAGCCTGAGAATTATCGTACTTTCATGCAATTACTGGAACCGGATACTGGCATCTATACTCAACTTATCAGAATGCATCGCTATGGTGTGCTGGGGAAGTTCATACCTGCCTTCGGTAAAATTGTCGGGCGAATGCAGTACGATCTTTTCCATATTTACACCGTTGACCAGCACACCCTCTTTGTAATTCGAAATTTACGCCGCTTCGCCTATGGTAAATATCGCTCACACTTCCCTCACGGGCAAGCTGTTTTTCAACGCATTCCCAAACCTGCCATACTTTATTTGGCAGCATTCTTTCATGATATTGCCAAAGGTCGTGGTGGTGACCACTCCGAATTAGGAGGCATTGATGCTAGGCAGTTTTGCCAACTAGCCACACTTAAGCAAGAGCAAAGCAATCAAGTAGTCTGGCTAGTTGAAAACCACCTGTTAATGAGTACCACCGCACAACGCCATGATCTCAATGATGAACTGGTGATCAAGAAATTCACCACTAAGATAGGCAGTCGTGAGCGCCTAGATGCGCTGTACCTATTAACCATGGCTGATATTGCCGCAACTGATCCAAAGCTTTGGAATGGCTGGAAAGACAGCCTGCTCTGGCAGCTGTATCAAAGCTGCGCTGAGCGCCTTAGCAACCGCCCGCAAGTAGTCCTCAGGGAAGATTATCTGCAACTGCTAAGCAATGAATGTGAACTTGATGAAGCAGCTTTAAGTCGCGCGCAGATGTTTTGGGACTCATTACCCGATCAACAATTATTTAAACTAAGCATAGACCAGCTAAGCTGGGCAAGCATGCAAGTAACTCAGCAAAGCAACCATGAGCAGACAATAATATCTATCCGCTCTTTGCCAGATAAAGCTTATACCGAGCTGCTGGTACACAGTGAAGATTTTCATGGTCTGTTCGCTTGCATTACCCAAGTGCTTGACCAGATGCGCTTGAATATTCTTAGTGCCAGGTTAATAACTACTGATTCCGGCCTTGCCTTTGACCTACTGCAAATAAATAACCAAGAGCATGAGTCTTTAGCTATAGAAGACTGCCAAAGACTACAATCTAATCTTGACACCGCACTGTCAAAACGCGATTGGAAGGTCAGCAGCAAGCAGCGGCAACCGAGTAAATTTCGTTATTTCGATGACCAGCCAGAACTACACTTTGAACAACTAGCAGATCAGGCACTAACACGCATGGAACTTGCCTGCTTAGACCAACCTGGCCTGCTCACCCAGTTAGCTGCGATATTTGCCGAACAGCACTTAAAACTACACGATGCCCGCATCGCTACCTTCGGTCATCGGGTAGAAGATGCATTTTTACTCAGAAATGCGGATAATCAAGCTTTAAGTGAAGCACAAACCGTTAAACTCAAGGCTGCGATCTTCACCCTTCTGAATGAGTGGGACTAAAACAATGCAACAACTACAAAAAATAATTGAATCCAGTTGGGAACAACGCTCTGCTATTAAGCCGGATAATTGCACTACCGAGCTAAAACAAACTATTGAGCATTGCCTTACAGGTCTGGAAAACGGCAGTTTGCGTGTAGCCCAACCATTAGCTGAGGGTTGGCAAGTAAATGAATGGCTAAAGAAAGCCGTGCTACTGTATTTCAGAACCTCGCCCAACCAGGTAATTGAAGGCGGACATAGCCATTATTTTGATAAAGTGCCGCTACGCTGGGCTGATGCTGATGGCGGCGACATTAGCAGCACTGGCGCCAGAGTAGTACCAACCGCAACAGTACGCCGTGGTGCTTTTATAGGCAATGACTACGTGCTGATGCCTAGTTATGTAAATATCGGCGCCTATGTTGGAGCTGGCACTATGGTGGATACTTGGGCAACGGTTGGTTCCTGTGCCCAAATTGGCGCCAATGTGCATCTTTCTGGCGGAGTTGGAATTGGTGGAGTATTAGAGCCTTTACAAGCCAAGCCCACTATTATCGAAGATAACTGCTTTATTGGCGCCCGCTCAGAAGTTGTTGAAGGGGTAATAGTAGAGCGTGGCAGTGTATTATCTATGGGCGTATTTATTAGCCAGAGCACCAGAATATATAATCGTGAAACCGGCGAAATAAGCTTTGGCAAAATACCAGCAGGCTCAGTAGTAGTTCCCGGCAGCCTGCCAGCAAGAGATGGCAGCCACAGTCTTTATGCTGCCATAATAGTGAAACAAGTGGATGAGCAAACTCGCGCTAAAACCTCAGTTAATGAGCTGCTACGCAGCGCCGAGAGTTAAGTTATACCCTACCCTAGCTAAAGAGGCAGATCGAATTGGAAGCACATATAATTGAGTGGTTAAACTTAACGGTTCGCTGGATCCATATGATCACAGGAATAGCCTGGATCGGCGCGTCTTTTTACTTTATTTTTCTCGAAAACAATCTCAACCGCATTCAAAACCTGCGCCCTGAATTAGCCGGCAACTTGTGGGCTATCCATGGCGGGGGCTTTTACTATTTGGAAAAATACAAAGTTGCTCCAAAGCCTGTTCCTGAGCATTTACATTGGTTTAAATGGGAAGCCTATTTCACCTGGATCTCCGGGGTCACTTTGCTGGTTATTGTTTATTATTACAATGCCAGTATCTATATGCTCGATCCCAATGTGGCTGACATATCAACAGCTAGTGCAATAGGCTTGGGTATTGCAACTATGGTGATTGGCTGGCTGATCTACGATTTATTATGTAAATCTGCGCTGGTCAAGAAACAGTATTTATTTGCCCTTATCGGCTTTCTTCTTGTTATTGGCCTTGCTTATGGATTAAGCCAATACCTGAGCGCCCGCGCTGCATATATTCATGTTGGTGCCATGCTCGGTACGCTAATGGCAGCTAATGTGTTTTTTGTAATTATTCCTGCGCAAAAAGCCATGGTAAAAGCCGCTCTCAATGGCGAAGACTTCGACCCAGTTCCCGGGCAGAATGCCCTGACGCGTTCAATTCATAATAATTACATGACCCTACCCGTGCTGTTTATTATGATCAGCAACCACTTTCCCAGCACTTTTGGCAATGCTAATAGCTGGCTGATTTTGGCAGGCTTGATACTAGTTGGCGCTGGTGTTCGGCACTGGTTTAACCTCAGAGGTAAAGGGCAAAAGAACTTCTGGCTTATACCTGCTGCAATTATCATTATGCTCGCATTGGTTTATATGACTAGGCCAATTGCCATAATTGGCGATGAAATAAACACTGAGACTGCTGCCCTAACTGATACTACAGCAGTCGAAATGATCAATATTCATTGCCGTAGTTGTCATTCTGCTAGCCCAAGCAGCAAAATCTTTGCCACAGCACCAAAAGGTGTGGCTTTTGACACGCTTGCAGAAATCAAAGCAAAATCTACATTAATTAAAGCTCAAACTGTAAACAGTCAAATTATGCCTTTGGGAAATAGCACCGGAATGGAATTATCAGAACGCCAGCTACTTGGTATCTGGTTAGATAAACAGGCAACAGCGCAACCATGAAAGCGATTTCATCTTCCCGAGTATTTGTAAAGGGAGAACTAATCGAGGCTGCGGTTCTATATGATTCTGGCATCATTAGTGCGGTTGTTGCCATAGACCAAATTCCTGCTCACTGCGAGCATCAAGATATGGGTGATCTAGTCATAATGCCGGGTTTAATTGATACCCATGTGCATATTAATGAACCTGGGCGCACTGACTGGGAAGGTTTTAATACTGCTACTCAGGCAGCTGCTGCTGGCGGTATTACTACGGTAATTGATATGCCGCTTAACTGCATTCCGGCAACAACCAGCGTTGCTGCACTTGCTGCCAAATTAGAGTGTCTAGAAAAACAACTATGGGTAGATACTGGTTTTCATGGAGGTGTAATTCCTGGTAATACCGATGAACTTGCTGCCATGATTGATCAGGGTGTGCGTACATTTAAAGCCTTTATGATTGATTCAGGTGTGCCTGAATTCCCAGCCAGTGATAGCCAAACACTCGATATAGCCATGCCGATACTGGCTAAAGGCAATGCTACTTTGTTGGTACA
>CAZEFU010000200.1:0-4243 GCA_964511515.1 uncultured Wenzhouxiangellaceae bacterium | reverse complement strand
ATTACCTCTTCACCTGTATCTACTGGTGAAGAATCTTTCTTGCTTTGCGTCTTTTTTACTGGAGGCTTATTCTTTCTTGTTGATTTTGTTGCTTTCTGCGTCCCTAATACCTCCCCCATTTCCTCTATATCCTGGGTAAAAATATCACTGGCGGCTGTTACATTTAGTACGGCACAAACCTTCGATCTCTTCTCTGCCATTTTCAGACAGGTATTATAATAATCGGCAGGATTATCATGCTCTACCTTATGAAATATAAACCATTTACCGTCAACTTTTTTAGTACTGAATTGAGAACCTCCAATTAGGTCAGCATCTCTATTGTCCCAATATCCCGAGGGAACCATTGCCCCTGTATTCTCTACCCTATACCTCCATTTAGATTCAAGGGTAGTCGTGCACCCTGCACCATTACCAAGCCTATCGCCTGTGACCTTATTATATACAGTAGTATTACAACGATACTCTCGGTGCATATTACCCATGTCAACAACTTCTGTTTCCGTTTGTAAATCAAGTTTAAATGCTAAGGCTAATTTTTCGGCACCTGCTTTTAACAACGTAGGCTTATCCCCACACCCTGGGATAGTCCCATAATGCTGATCAATTACCATAACACCTTTCATTAGTCCCTGTACTGCTTGCACCTGTGCCTTGATTTGGTCAACAGATACCATACCTTCCACTATCGTCAATTCTTCCATCAATTATCACCCTTCCCAATAAATTTAATTAGTAAAGTATTTACCAACCCCGAAAAGCTCCCAACGCCAGCCTTTTTAACAGCACGATCATGCACACGTTTGTCCAGGTATATCATATACCTATTCGCCTCTTCATATACTTTTTTGTTCGCCATCAATCCTCCAAAATAAATATTCAAAACTAAAAGACTAATTATATATATATATTATATAACGTCAAGTTTTTTCTTTTGAGTTCTCCATCTTTTTTGTAAAAATACATACCTGTCTTTGTTTTTGCGCCTCCACTTATTAGCCATGACAATCGCACATTTTACGCAATTACCAGATTTAGAATATCTAACTGATTTTCCAGAATTGTTATAATTGTGGTTGCGTAAACATATAGATCCTAGTCACCTTCCCTCTTGTAATTCTACCATTATTTTGCATCCTCAACGCAATACAGTACGCGCATATTTGATACTTTGACAAGTTCGGTAGCGACAAACCCATTGACATTTAAATCCTCCTTGGAATGAGTTATCGAACAAATATAAACCATCAAAAACACTAAACATGTAAATAAAGTGATAAATATTGCTTTCCAAAATTTTGAAGTCATATTATTATTCATGCGCTACACCTCCCAAAAGGGTTATCTTCTTTTTCGTTTTTCCATTCCCATTTGACACACAGGTCAATAATACAAGTAGCCCCAGATGCAATAGCATCAGGTTGATGAGTTTGAGACATATCGCCCCTATTCACGGAGGTACTTCCCCCTCCTCTACTCTGCACCCAAACACGTGCATATGGACACCACATACCCGCTGCGTCTACAGCATTAATATACCTACTCATCACAAACACTCCTTTCGTCTAATTGTTGGTTACTATAATCATCATAACTAACACCATCGCTGGTAACAGTGTCATGATCCTCTTTTATTAATTTTAAATCATATTTGAGTGCACCTGTTAACATCCTGGCAGTAACCAGCTTACTCTTAATCCTTTTGGTTGTATCCTGACACATATTATTATCATGTTGGTTCATGCTGCCAATTGACGATTCTATGAGTTGATTTATTTGCCTGATCCGGATTATTAAATTCCTTGATGATTGGTTTTCTGTAATCATTTATTTGACCTCTCTTTCATTTTTACAATTAACAAAATAATCGCACGTGCGAACACTTGACCTGGAGAATCACTCTGTATCTTCTATGCCTACAATACCTCTTAGCCATACTTGTAATTCTCTATTTACATTTGTCTCTTCTGCTATAATATTACTTACGGTGTCCATATATCCTGGAAATCCAACCAAAAATGCCCTTAGCTTATACATCGGCATTACTTCACAAAAATGTTCAGCGCTATTATAATCATTGCCATGCTTATCAAGTAATTCTTCGTCTCCGGTTTGCAGGTAGTAAGATTCGCCTACATATTCGTCTGGGCCGATACTTGTCTTAATTTTAATATCTATGTCCTTTGTTAATTTAGCCCACTTTTTCATCAATGCTTTTGCGTTATCCCTTATGCAATTATACTGTTGTGATAATTTGTCTGCCATTGCTCCTAAATCTTTAATTTCAATGTCCATTTTCACACTCCTTAAAAAATTGTAATTAACTTTCTTAACTATGCATGTATTATATATATATTATATATACATGCAAGGGATAATTAAATATATATGAGATTATTTTTGTAAAATTGTATAGGCGGCAATGAAGTATACTATATGTTGTACATTAATGGAGGAATGCTCCAGATAGCTATGTGGGTATCATACCTATCTGGACTTGCGGAATTGATCATGCAAATTTACTTTTCATACGATTGTCTCTTTTACCTTTGTCAATCTTGTCTCTTTTAGTTTTGCTTTTCTTCACGACTTTGCCGTTTTTTACTTCAAAGTGTTCTTGGTTATCTTTACCGCTGTCTTGTAGTTCATGGGTATTCTCTACCAGTAATATACCCTCTCCTTTAGATGTATTAAAGTTTAATAAAATATCAGCCTCGCAAGAACACTGCACCACCGCTAATACTTCTCCGGTTGTGGTATCATATCTTATGCCTACTTTTGTATGCTTTTGTTTTATTTTTTTTACTATTCTCTTTGCCATACTGCCCTCCCTTTTTTATTTCCGCATCTGAATAACTGCTAGCCCTCGTTGAGCACAAAACATTGATCCGCCTATAGCAAAAACAGCTTGTTGCATATTGAAAGTATGAGAACCACTTGATAATGTAGTATAGAGTCCTAACAACGAAGGGCCGCCAGAAGTAAGGCTATGCCCATTCCATTGCTGGCTACGGTCTATTTGTGTTCCTGTACCGGCATGCATTAATCTTACTAACCCCGCAGAAGCACCACCACCAGTGGCAACCCCCATCTCTTGTTTTCCTAGCACTAGTACCTCTTGCCCGCTATCCAACGTTAAAGTGACAGACTGGATGGTTGACCAAGCAGTATTACTATAGACGCCTGTTGAAGCCGCGGTGAAAGCCGCACCTTTGATAGTGACAGCATCATCTAACACTTTATCGGTTTCTATCGCATCCGCTGCAATTTGCCCTGTATCAACCGCTAGGTCATCTATCTTGGCTGTCTCAATCGCCTTTGCTGCGACCTGCGCAGTGTCAACAGCCAAAAGCGCAATTTGTGCCGTATCAACTGCAAGGTTAGCAATCTCAGCATTAGTTACGGCCTGAGCCTGTAACTTTGCCGTGCTTATAGATAATGCGGCCAGCTCTGCCGTGTCTACAGCTAAGGCGGCAATCTTTGCATTTGTAACCGCATCAGTCGCCAGTTCACCAGTATCAACCGCTAACGCTGCTATTTTTACGTTGGTGACAGCATCCGTTGCTAACTCTGCCGTGTCTACGGCAAGCGCGTCTATCTTTGCATTAGTAACCGCGTTTGTATTTAGTTCCGCTGTATCTACGGATAATGGCCCTAATTGCAAGTTCTCTATTGCATTATCATTTATTTCTAAGGTGTCAATACCGAGCGTAGTGGCATTAACTCCGGACGTATAAGCACTCTGTAAATCGCTCCTACTATGCGCCCTGACCCTATAATACCGAGTGATTGCCTTTACTCCCAGGTTATCAAGATAGTAATTACCTCCATAAACGTCAACCAGCGTTACAAGATTTGTAGTAAAACCTGAATTATCCGCTCGTTGTATATCATACCCGAGCACGTCACCTTCAGCGTTGGCAGTCCACTGTAACAATATTGATAACCGCCTACCTGTAGCACTTAATCCCGTTGGTACTCCAGGAGCAGTCAATTTACCAACTACCGTATGCCCTGAAGCGGTAGAATATGCGCTCCTGACCCCCGTAGCACTAACCGCCCTTACCCTGACATCATAAGATACGTCGTCATCAATACACCGATAAATAACACACAATAACGAAGCATCCATATGCATACAACATATAATAATATTGGCGGAACATTGTCATTTCACACAAGATAATGTGCATTATTATGTATAATTCAATTTAATTTATATTTAATAATAGCTATGCCGTTC
>CAZEFU010000199.1:0-4251 GCA_964511515.1 uncultured Wenzhouxiangellaceae bacterium | reverse complement strand
CATATTTTTCCAGGCCGGCAACATCAATTTCGTTGTCGAAGTGACCAATATTGCAAACAATCGCTTCATTGCGCATTTTCAGCATATGTTCTTCGGTAAGTACGTTGTAGTTACCAGTTGCGGTAACCACTATATCGATTTCGTGAATTACATCTTCTACCCTAACTACACGAAAGCCTTCCATTGCAGCTTGCAGAGCACAAATCGGGTCAATTTCGGTAATCACAACTGTTGCACCTAGCCCGCGTAGGGACTGAGCACAGCCTTTGCCAACATCACCATAGCCACAAACTAGAGCGACTTTACCCGCGATCATTACATCTGTTGCCCGCTTAATACCATCAACCAAAGATTCACGACAACCATAGAGATTATCGAATTTTGATTTGGTTACTGAATCGTTCACATTAATTGCAGGGAATGGCAAGCGACCTTCATCGCGCAAGCGATATAGACGATTTACACCAGTGGTAGTTTCTTCAGTAACACCCTGAATGTTTTTCAGAATATTACTATACCAACCAGTTGTGATGGCAAGCTGGGCGCGAATTGACTTGAATAAGGCAACTTCCTCTTCACTGCCAGGATTATCCAATACAGAAATATCAGTTTCTGCCTGGGCTCCAAGCATTACTAACATAGTGGCATCGCCACCATCATCCAATATCAGGTTTGGGGTGCCGCCATCGTGCCAGTCCATAAGCCTATGGGTATATTCCCAGTACTCATCCAGAGTTTCGCCTTTAAAAGCAAATACAGGAATACCCTGATCGGCAATTGCAGCCGCAGCGTGATCTTGTGTTGAATAAATATTGCATGATACCCAGCGTACTTCAGCGCCTAGTGCAATCAAGGTTTCAATTAAAACAGCGGTTTGAATTGTCATATGCAAAGAGCCGGCAATGCGCGCACCCTTTAGGGGTTTAGATTCACCGTACTCTGCTTGCAATGCCATCAAACCCGGCATTTCAGATTCAGCGATACCAATTTCTTTATGGCCCCATTCGGC
Source organism: uncultured Wenzhouxiangellaceae bacterium (assembly GCA_964511515.1). Classification (GTDB taxonomy): domain Bacteria; phylum Pseudomonadota; class Gammaproteobacteria; order Xanthomonadales; family SZUA-36; genus SZUA-51. The sequence continues at coordinate 3,242 of CAZEFU010000199.1, read as the reverse complement.
CAAGCTAATGTCTTTAACCAGAAAATCTTGCTGGTTTGTTGTTTGTGTGCTCATAATAATTATTCCGATAAAATTTAAATTTAGAGACCAGCTAAACTACGTAGCTGTTCTGCGCGATCTGTTTTTTCCCAACTGAATGCACCGGTATCGGCATTATACTGCCGCCCAAAGTGACCATAAGCAGCGGTTTGTTGGTAAATTGGTCGAATCAGGTCCAACATTTGAATAATTCCATATGGAGTTAAGTCGAACTGCTCATTAACCAGCTTGTTAATAACCTCAACTGCAACCTTCTCAGTGCCAAATGTTTCTACTGATATAGAGGTAGGTTCAGCTACACCAATGGCGTAGGAGATTTGTATTTCACAGCGATCTGCAAGTCCAGCTGCAACAATATTTTTTGCAACATAACGGCCAGCATAAGTTGCTGAGCGATCAACTTTAGAAGGATCCTTGCCCGAGAATGCACCGCCACCATGACGCGCCATGCCACCATAAGTATCAACGATAATTTTCCGCCCGGTTAAACCAGCATCACCAACTGGGCCGCCAATCACAAAGCGTCCTGTTGGATTGATATGATATTTTGTTTCATTGCTCAACCACTCAGCTGGCAATATTGGGTCAATAATTTCTGTTCTTACCAGCTCTTCCAAGTCTGGCATTGAAATATCTTCTGAATGCTGGGTAGACAACACAACCGCATCAATCCCCACCGGCTTGCCATCTTCATAGCGGAAGGTTAATTGAGATTTCGCATCCGGACGCAAATATGCCTTACCATCTTCCAAATTACGGCGCACCCAAGCCTGGCGTTTTACCAGTTGGTGTGAATAATGAATTGGCGCTGGCATCAACACATCGGTTTCATTGCTGGCATAGCCAAACATCAAACCTTGATCACCCGCACCTTGTTGGCTGCTCTCAGCTCTATCTACACCGACATTAATATCGTGCGATTGTTTGCCAATAATATTTATTATTCCGCAAGTTTTTCCGTCATAGCCCATTTCTGAAGAGGTATAGCCAATGTCACAAATTACCCCACGAATAAGCTCATCCAGGTCAACCCAAGCTGATGTTGTAATTTCGCCACCAACAATGGCCACACCAGTTTTTACGAATGTTTCGCAAGCAACTCTGGCGGCTTTGTCTTTTTCCAATATTGCATCAAGAATGGCATCGGAAATTTGATCTGCCATCTTGTCTGGATGACCCTCAGATACTGACTCTGAAGTAAATTGAATACTAGTCATATAAAGAATATCTCTTAATTCGGATAAAGAGATATATTGTACCTGCACAAGCCTGTTTTCTCCAGTATTTTGTACTCTTTTTGGTCTCCACATACGGATTATCTGGATTACCGTTGAATATCAGGCTAAAATCCTTCGTTGGGAAGCAATACCTAACTAATTATAATCCATGTTAAAACGCTGGAGCAGCACATGATTCGCACCTTACCACAAGCATTTATGGCTAATTTCCTTGGCAATGCCGCCACTTGGTACAAGCTTACAATTGTTGGCTTTTTGATCATTAATCCGATTTTGCTGATTATAGTCGGTCCATTTGTTACTGGCTGGATCCTTATCCTTCAGTTTATATTTACCCTGGCAATGGCGCTGAAATGCTACCCCTTACAACCGGGTGGGCTATTGGCGATTCAGGCTGTAATAATTGGCCTAACATCCGCAGATACTGTGAAAACAGAAATAGAAACTAACTTCGAAGTAATCCTGTTGCTGATCTTCATGGTTGCGGGCATTTTCTTTCTGAAAAATATGCTGATGTTTGTCTTCACCAGAATTTTGTTGAAGATTCGTTCAAAAGCTCTGCTCTCATTAACCTTTAGTTTCGCCGCGGCAATACTCTCTGCTTTCCTCGATGCCTTAACGGTAACAGCAGTAATTATTACTGTAGCTACCGGTTTTTACGGTGTCTATCATAAGGCCGCTTCTGGACTCAGACCAGAAGACAACCATGACTTTGATGATAATAATGTCAAAGAGGAACTCCAGGAAGAACTCAAAGAATTTCGTGGATTTCTACGCAATCTGATGATGCATGCAGCTGTTGGTACTGCCCTGGGCGGGGTCACCACTATGGTAGGCGAACCACAAAATCTGTTAATTGCCGACAAAGCTGGTTGGAGCTTTGTCGAGTTCTTTGTCCACATGGTACCAGTCTCAATGCCAGTACTGGTTGCCGGTCTGACCACTTGTTACCTGTTGGAAAAACTGCACTGGTTCGGCTATGGCCGCCAGTTACCAGAATATGTACGCCAAATTCTGGAAGAGCATGATGATGAATTAACTGCCAATCGTACTTTGAAAGACAAGGCATCTATCATTGCTCAAGCAGCTGTTGCAGTCTTCCTGGTACTGGCTCTGGGCTTCCATTGGGCTACAGTAGGAATAATCGGCCTGGCAGTTATTGTACTTGGTACTACCTTTACTGGAATAATCGAAGAACATCGTATGGGTCATGCTTTTGAGGAAGCCTTGCCATTTACCGCACTCTTGGTAGTATTTTTTGGGATTGTAGGGGTAATTCATGACCAGCACCTTTTCACACCAATAATTACTGCAGTGCTGGCAATGGACGCAGACTCCCAGATACCAGTTTTCTATCTGGCCAATGGTATTCTCTCGGCAATCTCAGATAATGTATTTGTGGCTACGGTTTATATCAATGAAATAAAAGCGGCATTGGATGCTGGCACAATTGAACGGCGACAGTTTGAGTTACTGGCAATCGCTATCAACACCGGTACTAATATCCCCAGCGTGGCAACTCCGAACGGTCAGGCAGCATTCTTATTCCTGCTGACCTCTGCCTTGGCACCATTGATTCGCTTGAGCTATATGCGCATGGTTTACCTGGCATTGCCGTACACAATCGTGATGACAACTACTGGTTTATTAGCAACAATATATTTACTCAAGTAATTGCCTGAACCTGCTCACCAAAGACGCTGGCTGTTGATTCGCAACAGCCTGGCGTTTCAATTTAAGCTATTGGTAGATGGGATACGAGATTTCCTGTTAGTTCCTGCCACCATACTTGGCCTGCTAATCAAACCATCAAAGCCAGAATACTACTTTGAGAAAGTACTTAGCTGGGGACGCGATAGCGAGGCTTACATAAACCTGTTTGGCGACAAGGCAACAGTTACCAAAGGCGGCCAGATTGACGACCTGGTAAGTCATGCAGAAAATAAAAAATGAATATGAAAAGGG
>CAZEFU010000198.1:0-4268 GCA_964511515.1 uncultured Wenzhouxiangellaceae bacterium | reverse complement strand
AAGTGCATGGACAAGCTTGGCGGTATCCTCCTGCTGCAGCCGTTTGAGCTGGTCAGGAGCGGGGTCGGTGGTGGTATTGATTGAGTCTTCATCGCCCCAGGTATTACGGCGCTTTTCTTTGCGGTAATGATTGATGAAAAGATTGACGGCGGTGGTGTGAATAAACGCCTTAATTTGCTCTGGATCATCCAGCGGTTGCTTGCGTAAACGAGTCAGAACAACCATAAAAGTATCCTGGTGCATATCGCCAGCAAGATCAATATCACCACAGCGTTGGGTCAACATTAATAACAAACCACGCGAATACTGCCGTACTAACTCCGTTTCAGCTTTGGGGTCGCCCGCGCCAATGGCTTCCAAGACCAGGCTGGCATTGAAATCATCTGAATTTGTTGGGTTGATGTTCAGCAATAGGGCTTCGTTTGTTTGTAGTTGTACCTATGATAGAGATTTGCGGGGGTTATGGCAATATTTGTAGCTTGAAGCTACTGGGGGTTTAATTATTGAGCACAGGTGAATTTATTACAAAACTTGAACTGATGGTGCGTTTGCCTCGGCAATTGCTCCATGCATTGCTCTACCTCCTGCATCCATGCAGTCGTCGGCAATTGCTCCATGCATTGCTCTACCTCCTGCATCCATGCAGTCGTCGGCTCTGGCGTCCTGCTTCGCTCTACCGAGTCCATCCTTGGACTCGTACCTCCTCATCCATGCAGTCGTAGGGCTTAACGCAGCCTTTTATGATCAACCTGTAGCTTTCACAATGCTGCTAATCGACCGTACGCTGCACATCTTGCACATTTGGTATTGAATTAAGGCGGTGTAATAAACCGTTCAACTGGGCTGAGTCCTTGATGCGTACGGTAAGTTTTAAGTAGAATCTGTCGGTTTTTCGATCTACCCGACTAGACATATCCATTACCGAGATATTCTCTGATGCCAGCACTGTAGAGATATCCTTGAGTAATTCACGCCGATCAAAGGCACTTAGTTGGATATCTACCAGATATTCAGATCTAGCTTCGCCCCAATTTACTTGAATGACTCGCTGCGGTTCAGATTTGTGCAGGTTCATAATATGCGGGCAATCTAGCCTGTGAATACTGACCCCACGACCCTTGGTGATAAAACCAGAAATAATATCCCCTGGTACTGGGTGGCAGCACTTGGCGATATTGGTCATCAGGTTTCCAACACCCTCAATAATTATTTCATCCGGTGCGTGTTTGAGGTTTTCTTTGGCGCGGCTGCGTTTGGGCAAGCCAATAGTTATTTCATCTTGACGATTTTCACGCTCTAGTGCATTGATCACCTGAGCTACAGTCAGATCGCCCGCCCCAATTGAAACATATAAATCCTCAAGCTTACCTAATGAGAAACGCTCAATTAGAGGCTCTAGTTCGGTTTCTTTCCAGTTCATACGGGCAAGTTCTGTTTCAATCAGATCTTTGCCGTCGGTTAAATTAACATCGCGATTAACCTTTCTAAGCCAACTTCTTACTTTAGCGCGCGCCCTTCCACCTTTGATAAAACCCAATCTTGGGTTCAGCCAGTCGCGCGATGGTTTGGATAATTTACCCGTAAGAATTTCAACCCGATCGCCAGTTTTAACCACTGTAGTTAACTGAACTATGCGCCCATTGATCTTGGCACCGCGACAACGATGCCCGACCTCGGTATGCACATGGTAGGCAAAATCCAGCACTGTGCCACCAGCCACCAGGTCAACAACATCACCGCTTGGAGTCAGCGCATAAATCCTATCCTCGGAAGTAACCGACTGGAAGCTATCTAATAAAGAAGCATCGTCATTGGCAATATCACCGCCTTCCATAAGCTGGCGCATGGCAGAAATCTTGCGATCAAAACCAGGGTCTTGCGGGCCGCCTTCTTTATAACGCCAATGCGCGGCTACTCCTAGCTCGGCATGATCGTGCATTTTCCAGGTGCGAATTTGCACCTCAACTGCCCGGCCTCTGTCGTCAACCACAGCCGTGTGCAAAGATTGATACATATTGCCCTTAGGCAGGGTTATATAGTCATCAAATTCACCCGGAATAGGCTGCCAATGGGTATGTACCAGGCCTAAAACGCTATAACAGGTGGGTATGTCATCTACCAATACCCGTACTGCTCGCACATCAAAGAGCTCGTGAAAATCCAGCCCTTTTTGCTGCATTTTTTTCCAGATGCTATATATATGCTTGGGCCTACCGCGAACCTCTGCTTTAATATCTGCATCTTCCAGTACTTCTCCAAAACGCTGTAGAAAGCCAGTGATGAACTCTTCCCGGTCGGCTCTTCTTTCTGCCACCAGTTTGGCAATGCGTATATATTCTTCTTTCTGGGTATAGCGAAAGGCAAAATCTTCCAGCTCCCATTTTAGCTGCCAAACCCCGAGACGATTCGCCAGCGGGGAATGAATTAATAGCGTTTCCTCGCCTAGGCGCTTTTGCTCTGCAACCGATGCTTTCATTGCTTTGCGCAATAGCACTAAACGCCAAGATAAAGTTACCAGAACCACTCGTACATCTTTTACTAAAGCCAGGAGTAAACGACGTAAACCTTCTGCCCGGTGTTTATCCGGGGTTTCTTCGCCGCCAAGATGTTCGGCCTCAAGTTGAAACAGCTTTTGTAATTCCTCGATTTGCTCTTCCACACCAGGAGGAAGATCAATACGTAGTTTCTGATCCAATAATTGCTGCGGAATAATCGCCATAGCACTGCCCAGAGTATTGGGGTCTGGAGAAAGCGGGATTAGGGTTTCAACTAATTCGACAGCCGCTGCCAATACCTTGGGGTGATCTTTGCAATCAACTACAAGTTGGCGAGCAATATGCAGACAGAATTTTGCCTCCACACCAGCCGATTGCTGGTAATTGGTGATTAACTGGTCAAGTCGTTTTTTATTGCTGATCGCCATGGGTTTATTCTATACCCAGTAGCTTTCTATTGTTAACAGATATCTGGAGTATTTGAATATGGTGCGTTACGCCGACTTTGTCGGCTAACAGCAACCTGCCTTTTGCCATGCTTGCTGGAGGCGTTTGGCGGAAACTTTTTGGCGGGTTCCCAGCTCTTGGGCGAATAAGGAAACTCGGTATTCTTCCAATAACCAGCGGTAGTTATCTAGCTCGATTGTATACGTGCCCTCTTCTTCCAACCACTTTAGATATAGCTGCCACCATGGATCAACCTCTGCCATACGCAGTGCATCTTTACTGGGGTCTTGGGGCAACCGCTGTAAGCGGATAACAAGTGCCTGCAAATAGCGTGGATACTGGCGTAATATTGTGGCCTTAACATCGTGGATAAAACCTGTGTAAACCAAATCGGCAAGCTGTGATTCCACATCTTCCCAGACACGTGGGTGGCTTTGCGCCAGCGCATCGTTGATTAACAAACTAGCTTGTTGGTACTGTTGCATGACCTGATTAAACACTTTCGCCTGGCGCGAGCATTCAAGCACCCAGTGCTGGCTAACATGCTCTAGTAAATCCTGAAAACTGGCTGCATCATCAGGGGTTTTATGCTCTGCCACCAGATCATCAAGCACGCTCATTAACAAATCACCAGCCGGATCAGCCTCGCTACCATCAGCCAGAGCCAGATAAATCATCGAAGCTTTGGTTTCAATTCCGCTGTTTTTGCGCAAATATTTGAGCTTTTCTGGCAGCTTGAGCAATAACAATCTAAGCAGGCCTGCATGTTGAGAAGCACCTGCTTGTGCGGGATTATCAAACAAACGAATACCAACGCTATTTTGCTGATCGACCAGTGCCGGCCAAGCGGTAGAACCACCGGGGGTGGTAACAGTTTCAGGCAGGTTATCAAAATCCCAAGTTAGCAGGCCATCCTGGTGCCATTCCTTGCCTTCTTTGTGCATAAATTTTGATCGCGCCTGCTGACCCAGTTGTTGCTTTAGCTCGCCTAAAGAGCGTGACTCGGCAATAATTCGGTCATTCTCGATTACTTGAATATGGAAATGCAGGTGTTTATCTAATCGCTGCTCATCCCAGTCAGTATGTTCAAACTGCAAACCAGAGATAGCCGTAAACTCGCGGCTCATTACTGCCAGCAAAGAATCTTCTGCTTGATAACCAGCCCGTTCAAGAAAGGCATCAGCAAACTGCGGGGCAGGAGTTAAGCACCGGCGTTTTGGTTTTGCTAGGGTTTTGATTAAGGCAATGATTTTTTCCCGTAAAAAACCCGGCACTAACCATTGCAAACGCCCCTCATCGAGGGTATTTAGTTGATGCAAGGGTAGT
>CAZEFU010000197.1:0-4272 GCA_964511515.1 uncultured Wenzhouxiangellaceae bacterium | reverse complement strand
GTGGCTCTTGGAATTGCCGGATTTGCCGAAATCATCCGACAGATTTATCGAGGTGCACCACAAGTAGAGAAAATTGCCGAGCACCTCCAGGAGAGTTTGAATAGCAAAAAAATCTACTTTAACTCGCTCGGCACCAAGAAGCCGCCTTCAGTAGATCCGAAAATGTTTTTCTTTTACAGTTCCAACATCGTGGACGAAAGTGGTGCCAAGTTAGGCCTCGAAAAGAGTAAAAAGGGGGATAAGTTAACGCATAATATCGAACGTGCGAACTTCATTAGCTTTGCTCTTCAAAGCGCCAGACTAAATCTCGGTGATATCTGGCCTCATATGGACGATGGTGCACTGCTTAAGTCTGGTACTAATCGTTTGGGAATCTCACAGCTTCTGTCGGATCCCAATTATTTCAAAGCAATGGTGGTCGCTGCCAACAATGCCAAAGCTGCTGCACCACTGCGTAAGATATTTGATCAGCATGCGAACACCGAAAGGACTGCTACACTCGCTGAGATGGTGACCACCGTAAGCAATCCGCAGTGGGCTGATATCCTAGTCGGGCTCGCGCATGACCTAATCCGAGCTAATCGCCGTTTGGCCAAGGAGCTTCGTGAGCGTGAGAAGCGCCACAATATCAACGAGCACCTACGTCCGCACCGAATGGAGGTGCTGGACATGGTGGAATTCCTGAATAAGAATCTCGACCCAAAATCATCAGTAACAGTGAACTTTGCTGGTTCCGCCCTGATCCGTGCAGGACAACAGATTACCAACGGCCAGGGCGAGAATCTCTTCATTATCAACGCTGCCCGGGACTGGGTGATCTACCAAAACGAAACTGATGGCGCAGTCTACAAACAACGGCCGAGTGGCGTCGAGTTAGAACTTCAATTCGGTGTCTTTGCTCTGGTTGCTAAGAAGACTTCAGATATCTTGCCCATGCTGGATTGGATGGCGAGGATCCTTGGAGCCATCTTTCCTCCCGTTGGTACTGTCTACCTAGCATCCAATATTGTCGCTGTTGGTCAAAACATTGCGGCGAACTTGAATGAGATCGAGGATCTGTATGACAGACTGAAGATTTCCATCTCTGCATACGATAACGTCATGCCTGGTTTTCTCACTGTAGCACTGGCCGGTTCGTTAAAACAAATGGGTACTTTCCTCATAGATCCGAAGAGTTACGAAATGGACGTTAAGGAATGGTTCGTCGCATTTATAAAGATTTCCCGTTGGATTATGGTTGCCATAGTGAAGGGGAAACACGCGGCAGCAGACGGAGCCAAGGAGGCCGTTGGTCTCGTTTCCATGACTTTTGGGTGGTTGTACCCCATAGTTAAGGCTGCCCTCGCCAGTATTGAGAAACCTGAGAATGAGGGTAATCCCTCGCCGACGGCGATGCGACAGATGGTTGAGCGGCTTAGTAAACTCGGAATAGTTGAAGCAGAGAAGTTTGCCCGGAAGTTACTCATTGATTCGTCACCAAAAGATCTCCAGAGGATGGCCAGAGAGAGCTTAGAGCTGATAAATATCTTTGACGACATGAAACTTTTGCTGGGCAAAATACTGCGCTAGCAGCCAGGTAGGGTGCATTTTATGCACCAAATCAATGGGGGCAGACTCGATTGATATAGAGAACAATGAAGATTAATAGTAGATGACAAGTTATGAATGAATTGAGATCAAGAGGGTTTGGTTAATTGATAGAACCGATGAACGGAGAAAATTATGAGTGATGCCAATAAAACCTACACCTACCGAGCTGGAAAAAAATCGAGCTTGAAAAAAGTTCAGATCAAATTGTTGTTCGCACTTTGCTAGAACACGTAGATGATGCCGCTGGAGTCTCATCTAAACAGGTTTCATTTGCATCCATGTGGATAAATCTTAGCAATGAGAACCCGGAAGCCCTGATCGAGCGAAGCCGGTGCGTGGAACGCACCCTACTGGCAACATAAAACAAATGGAACAACATTATGACTAGTTTTCCTAATTCACCCAAACTCATTAAAGGCGGCATTGTATTGCTCGATCCGGAAACGGCGCACGTCAAAGATGTTATCTCTTTGCAATACAATCCCGAAACCATGAGTCGTAGCTTCCAAATTCAACAAGCCGATGGTGGTGATGGTGGCGATCGAACGCAAGCCTTACGCTTAAAAGGCCCACCAGTAGAGAGTTACAAGCTGGATATAGAACTTGATGCGACAGATTTATTGGAGAAGGCGGATAAAGAAGCAACCAGTGTAGGTCTACATCGTGAGTTGGCCATACTTGAGTCACTGATTTACCCAACGATTGCCAGCATCCTTAACAATGATCAATTGGCGGCATCGGGTGCGATGGAGATTTTTCCTATCGAAAACCCATTGACACTGTTTGTCTGGAGTAAAAGTCGTGTGTTGCCCGTTCGGATCACTGAGTTGAGTGTTACCGAAGAAGCCTATGATGTTGCGTTAAATCCCATTCGCGCTAAGGTGAGTTTAGGTTTGCGTGTATTGAGTATTGATGATTTGGGATTCAAGCATATTGGTAGCCAGTTATTTATGGCGTACTTACAAAATAAGGAACAACTAAAAAATCGTCATACTAATTTTGGTCTGCAATCATTGGGACTTGGAGGTATTTTATGAAGCAGGATATCCAACAACTCTTATCTGCTGCAGGTTTGGATAGCACGACGTTTGAGCCAACCAGTCGTTATTATGGTAAGCCATTGACCAGCTCGCTAACGGTAGATGGAGAAACGGTGGTTCATACCACGAGACGATTTGTTCCATCGCCAGAAATTTTCGCGTTACTGCAATACCATTATGTTGAACAAGGCGATCGTTTAGATAATATTTCGAATACTTATCTGGCCGACCCAACGCAGTATTGGAAGCTATGTGATGCCAATGGTGTTGATCGACCGGATGAACTAACTGAGGAAGTGGGTAGTACCATTCGTATTACCTTACCTGAGGGTGTTCCGGGAGTTGGCGATGCTTAAAGGCGTAAATCTCACACTGATGATCGGGCCAGTGGTGCCTGTTCCTGTTGGCAAAGAGGTATTGGATGCTTTGACTGATGTTGAGGTTATAACCAGTACCGATGGCCCTAGTGTGTTCCGTCTTAATTTTGAATTAAGCACAAATTCGCCATTGCATAAGTTATTTTCAGTTTCTGGTCTGTCGCAAATACCGATGATGCGCGTCATCATTGCCGTCACACTGAATGGTCAAATGGATGTATTGATTGATGGCGTGATGACTGAAAATCAGGTTCAACCGGGTAGTAAACCCAGTACCAGTACTCTGTCTGTTACTGGGGAGGACTTGACGAAAGTACTCGATTATCTGGACTTTAGTGGTATCCCTTATCCGGCAATGCCTCCGTTTGCGCGAGTGAATTTAATCATTGCAAAATATGCTTTCTTAGGCGTAGTTCCTAAGGTTATTCCCAGTGTTTTGTTGAATATTCCGAACCCCATTGAACATATTCCGCGACAGGATGGTAAAGACTTAAGCTATATTAAAAAATTAGCCGAAGAAGTGGGTTATGTTTTTTATCACGAGCCTGGGGCACAACCAGGGGTTAGTTTTATGTATTGGGGTCCAGAGATTAAAGTCGGCACTCCACAACCCGCACTCAGTGCAGATATGGACGCCTATACCAATGTGGAATCAATCAATTTTAGCTTTAATTCTGAAAAAGCGACCATTCCACAAGTTTGGATTCAGAATCCCGAAACGAAAGTGCCCATCCCCGTTCCCATCCCAGGTGTCAATCCACTCAGCCCGCCGCTGGGAGTTATTCCGCCTATCCCAAAGAATTTTGAGAGCTTAAATCAAACTGCCAAATACAAACCCGCGCAGGCAATCATGATGGGTTTGGCTATAGCATCCAATGCTGCAGATGGCGTTACCGCAAATGGTTCATTGGATGTGCTGCGTTATGGTCGCTTACTTAAGGCACGTAAATTGGTTGGCGTGCGTGGTGTAGGCATTTTGTATAACGGTTTGTACTATGTTGAGAAAGTCACCAGCAATATCAAACGTGGTGAGTTTAAACAAAGTTTTAATTTAAGTCGCAACGGTTTGTTATCAACCGTCCCAAGGGTGACTGTATGACAAGTTCCAGTCAATATTTTGGTAAATACCGGGGCACGGTGCTTAATAATGTCGACCCTAAACAGATAGGCCGTATTCAGGTGTTAGTGCCAGATGTATCAGGTGTTGCACCGACAAGTTGGGCAATGCCATGCATGCCCTATGGCGGCATTAACGCAGGCATGTT
>CAZEFU010000196.1:0-4273 GCA_964511515.1 uncultured Wenzhouxiangellaceae bacterium | reverse complement strand
TAGAGACAAAGCTCAAGCAAATATCTACATTGGAAGTTATCTCAGCACCACTGGTTCTAAATTCCACAGATAGTTATCAGCAAGCGGTAAATTTACTCAGCGGAGAATTTCGCTCAGCCAGAAACCGAATAAGTGCCGCAGGCTGGCGCTGGCCGCTGCGCCTGCTAGTTGTAGCTTTGCTATTGCTGATTATTAATGCTTTTATTCAATACAATAATAATCAAAACCGATTAGAGCAGTTAGATAGCAATATAGAAACTACTTTCCGTGATACATTCCCGCAAATTAAACGAATTGAAGACCCGTTAATTCAAGCACGTCAGCAGCTCGGTGTGCAGGCAGCAGGAAACTCAGACCAAACTAGCCTGATAGCACTACTGCATGAATTCACAACAGCGGTTAAAAAATACCCTGGGGTTAAACTGCAGTCACTCGATTATCGCAGCGGCAAACTGGAAATAAGATTGCAAGCGAAGAATATTGAAGTTCTGGAAAACCTACGCGAGGCAATAAAACAGCAAGGAGTTGAGGCTAGTCTTTCATCTGCCAACCTTGGTCAGCAAGGTGTCGATGCACGTCTGGTATTAAGCAGGAGTACAGGCCAATGAAACAGGAAATTATGGGCTGGTGGCAAGGCTTAGAGTCACGTGAACGTATGTTTTTACAAGCCGGCGGGGCTGTGTTGGTACTGCTGATTCTGTGGGCGCTTGTTTGGCTACCATATCAGCAAGCCACAGGGCAATTACAAACTAAAATCGACAGCCGCGAGCAACAATTTGCGGAACTAAGACAAATTGCTGCACAGCTAAAGACTTCAGGCAAGTCAGGTCAGACAAGCATTTTATCCCAACAACCAGCCCGCGCTGGCCGCTCATTATTGCGCCTGGCAGACGAGACCGTACGCTCAGCAGGCCTGGCTGCCGCCCTAAAACGCATCGAACCGGAAAGCGATCAGCGCGCTCAAGTATGGCTTGAAAACGCATCCTTTGACCGCCTAATTGGCTGGTTAGAAGCACTTGAAAAGAACTACTCCGTAAATATCGAAAGTGCCAATATTTCGCGACCTGCGAATGCTGGCAATGGCTCCGTTAATGCACGCATTGGGCTACTTGATGCGCCGTAAGCTCATACGCTGGCTAGCCTGGCTGTTGGTTTTCCTGTTCATCTCAAGCATGGCATTGTTCTGGTTTACCCCTGCCAGCATGCTCGACTACTGGTTGGAGAAACAGCAATCACCATTACAACTGGGCTTGGTTAAAGGCAGCTGGAGAGATGGGCAAGCGGGCCTCGCACAATTTAACGGCATTGATATTGGCGAGCTTAAATGGCAGTTTGGCAACTACAAACTCAAGCCAGCTACAGCCGAGTTACAGTTTCAGGCAAAGAGCCCACAGATGCAGGTACAGGGTGATCTGAGTGTAGATATAGATGATCGCATTAGCTCAACCGGCATGCAGGGCTATTTCCCGGCTAGATGGCTGGACTTGCAGCATATTGCTCCCTGGTTATTTGCTGATGGCAAAATTAACTTTGATCTCAAACACCTCAAATTAGATAAACAAGCGATCCCCGAGATAAGTGGCACTCTGGACTGGCAACAGGCAGGCCTGAGTGGTCTGGTAACAGCCAAACTAGGTGACCTGCATTTTGTGATTGAGAACCCGGTTCAGACAGACAATCAAATTACAGTAAGCTTCAGCAACAAAGGCGAGGCTGATATATCTCTTAGCGGTACGGTCAGTAGTGATGGTAAGTTTTATCAGCTAAATGCCTATGCCAAAGGCAGTGCTGACCGAGACGACATTAATAACTTCCTGCAACGCGTAGGCCAGTTGCAACGCAATGGTCAATACCAGATAACCTTTAATGGTAAGCTGTTTCCCGATGAAAACTGATAACTACAACTACCTGCAAACTGCGCTGCAAGCTGCGAAGGCTGCCAGTAAAGTTATTAACCACTACTACCGGCAAGTATTAAATGATCAGCTAGATGTTGAAATAAAAGCAGATCAAAGCCCGGTTACAGTGGCCGATCGCGAAGCTGAAACTGTTATTCGTGAACTAATTAAACAGCATTGGCCCTCTCACGATATTTACGGTGAGGAACATGGCCTTGATGCCAGTGGCTCAGATTTTCTCTGGTTGATTGATCCAATCGATGGTACCAAGAGCTTTATCCGAGGCTATGGATTCTTTTCCGTCCAAATTGCACTTATGGTAAAAGGTGAATTAGTTATGGGCGTGAGCTGTGCCCCGGCAATGGATGAATTAGCCTGGGCTATTGCTGGAGAGGGTGCATTTTTAAATGACCGCCCACTTAGTGTCAGCAATATTAGTGAATTATCCTTGAGCACTATTTCCACCGGCAATCTAAGTTCCATTGCCAGCAGCAATAGCTGGCAAGCAGTTGGTGAAATACTCTCACAGAGTGGAAAAACCCGTGGCTATGGGGATTTTTATCACTATCATCGGTTAGCTGCCGGACAGCTTGAAATTGTGCTCGAATCTGACCTCAATATTCTTGATATAGCCGCTCTTACAGTTATTATCCGCGAGGCTGGCGGAACTGTAAGCGACCTTCAGGGCGGTTGCATCGATTTAACTACAAACTCATTATTGGCTAGCAACGGCAAGCTGCACCAAACCCTGTTGCAGCAGTTAAATTACCATAAATGAAACTGCCAATTATCCACAATATAAAGCGTATCTCGCCGAGCCATATGTTCAATATAGAGCAGTTGACTCTGGAGTTTTCCAATGGTGAAAAAAGGCTGTATGAGAGATTAGTGCCCGAAGGCGTTGGAGCTGTGCTTATTGTGCCAATCCTAAACGACGACACCGTCCTGCTGATTCGCGAATATGCAGCTGGTACCCACGGCTATGAAGTTGGCTTGCCCAAGGGCGGGCTTGATCACGGCGAATCTATTTTCTCGGCAGCCAACCGTGAGCTGCAAGAAGAAGCTGGATATGCCGCCAGGCAATTAGATTACCTGACCTCATTAAGCCTGGCGCCAGGATATATGACCCATCACACACACATTGTTCTTGCCAGAGACTTATACCCACAATCTCTTGCTGGGGACGAACCTGAAGAAATTGAAGTATTGGAATGGCCGCTAGCGCGCATCGGTGAACTGGTTAATCGCAGTGACTGTAGCGAGGGGCGTTCATTGGCAGCACTTTATCTTGCTAGAGATTTCCTGCAAGGCAACTGGCAACCTGAATCAACAAAAGCACCGGATGAATAATATGGATAAGAACACCCAAGCGGCACTGCGTCATAGCTGTATCGAAATTGCCCACCTTGCAGGTCTGGCGATTCTGGATGTGTACCAGGAAGATGATCTTGGAGTTGAAATAAAAAATGATGATAGCCCACTAACTAGAGCAGATATTGCCAGTCATAAAATTATTGTGGCAGCACTTGATAAGCTCGAACCAAGACTGCCAGTATTATCAGAAGAATCTACAGCAGCTGAAGTTAGCCAACGACTCGACTGGAAAAGTTTCTGGTTGGTAGACCCGCTTGATGGCACCAAGGAATTTATCAAGCGCAACGGCGAATTTACCGTCAATATCGCCCTGATTGAAAATGGTCGCCCATTGATGGGGGTTGTTTATGTCCCGGTAAGTGGCAATTGTTATTCTGGTAGTGAAGCTGAAGGGGCGTTTTTAAGTGTGAAGCAAGCTGCAGAGCAACAGATTCAGGTGCGTACACCGGCAGCCCGCCCGCCCGTAGTTGTTGGAAGCCGTTCACATGCAAGCCCCCGGGTGCAAGCTTATCTGGAAAAACTCGGCGAACATACGTTAACTGCCATGGGCAGTTCACTTAAACTTTGCCTGGTGGCAGCAGGTGAGGCCGATCTGTATCCGCGCCTGGGACCAACCATGGAATGGGATACTGCAGCCGCTCATGCTGTAGTTCAAGCTGCCGGAGGCCGAGTGATTCGTACTGATGGTACAGATTTAGACTATAACCAACGCGATACATTACTAAACCCCGAATTCTTAGTGCTTGGCGATCAGAGCGATAGCTGGCATAGCCTGACACCATCCGGACCTACTCATTTAGAGGTGAAAACCTAGCCCGCATATTTCGCCAAGGATCCGGAATTTACGCTGTAGCTGGCGAAACAGTTTGTTTGCTCGTTTGAAAAACCATAGCAATAGCTACGGTTTGAAAAGGAGCGGACAAAATGTGAAGGCAGATGCTGAGCAAAACCGGATAGGACAAATAGTATCTGCCATAAATAAGCTAAAATATTTCTAAACT
>CAZEFU010000195.1:0-4301 GCA_964511515.1 uncultured Wenzhouxiangellaceae bacterium | reverse complement strand
CGACCTAGGGCGTAGCGGGAAATGACTGCAACATCTGGTTGTTCTAATAATTCCAGTGCATCACTGGCGGCAGGCGGCCAATAATCCATGCGTACAGAAATGACTCGCAGTGTGCCAGCTACTAATTCTGCAGGGCGCGAACGCTTGGTTCCGTGACGCTGCATCCATTCCATGCTGCCATGGCAGCCCTGATCCAGCCATTCCATTAGCCAGTTTTCATGTTGTTGCAGGTCGGTATCAGCGATGCCAGTCTGTTGAAACCCAAGTTCAGTTGCCCACTGGCTGATCTGCACCTTCAGGGCGCTTAAATCTAATGAGTTATGAGTGTTATCGTTGGCAGGCATTGCGCAGAGATAGTGTAGTAAGTGATATAGGTATCATATAATGGGTGTATGGACACTTCAAAGCAAGATATCCTTGCTCTATACACTGCTGAACAAGTCAGAGAGCTGGATCACCAGGCAATTACTGTGCACGGTATTGATGGCTATGTACTGATGCAGCGTGCGGCTGAATTTATGTTCAGCCAGCTAGTCTCCCGCTATGGTGACTTAAAGCATTGGCTGGTGCTTTGTGGTGCTGGCAATAATGTCGGTGATGGCTATGTAATTGCCCGGCTTGCCAGAAAAGCTGGCTTTAATGTCGAAGTAATCTCACTAAAAACTGCGAGTCAACTCAGTGGTGCTGCAGAAACTGCCGCTGCTGATTGGTTAGCCTCTGGTGGTGAGATTAAAGACTGGGAGGCAGCGCCAGAATCTGATGCGGAGCTGATCATTGATGCGCTGCTCGGAACCGGCATGGATCGTCCGCTTGCCGGAGATTATCTAGCTGCGGCTGAGTGGTTGAATCAGCAAAATGCCTTGGTTGCTGCAGTGGATATTCCCAGCGGTCTTAATGCTGATACAGGTGTGGCGCAATCAGATTGTGTAAAGGCAGATCTTAGTTGTACATTTATTGGGCGTAAACAGGGTTTATTTACCGCCGATGGGCAGGCTTTTGCGAGCGAGGTTTTATTTGATCAGTTGGCGGTGCCAGATGAAATATATCTGAAAATTCCCGCAGCAGCGCAGTTATTATCAAAGAATCCGGAGTATTTAAAGCCGCGTACGCAAAATTCACATAAAGGTAGTTATGGCCATCTGCTAATCTGCGGCGGTCAGGCTGGGATGTCGGGTGCAGTATTGCTGGCGGGTGAAACAGCTTTGCGAGCAGGGGCAGGGGTGGTTAGCATAGCCACAGATAGTGCTCATGCTGCTTATCTTAATCTGGTTCGACCTGAACTGATGGTAAAGGCTGTCGCCGATCCGGCAGCACTATTAATGCTCGCCCAAAAGGCTGGTGTAATTGCCCTTGGCCCAGGCTTGGGTACAACTGACTGGGGACAGCTGTGTTTTGATGCTCTGCTTAATACGGATGACAGCAAGCCTGTTGTGCTTGATGCAGATGGTTTGAACCTGTTGGCGAAATCCCCCGTGCAACGAAGTAATTGGGTGCTCACACCACATCCAGCAGAAGCAGCTCGCCTCCTGGGAATTAATACTGAGCAAGTGCAACAGGATCGGTTTGCAGCGATTCGTAAGCTCACAGAAAAATACCGGGCTGTAGTTGTGCTCAAAGGTAGCGGTAGTCTGGTTGCAGATTGCAAACGGCTTAACCAAGCTGACGAGATTGTGGTTGATGTATGCCCCTTTGGTAATCCTGGAATGGCCAGTGCTGGCATGGGCGATGTATTAACCGGTTTGCTCGCTGCATTATTAGGGCAGGGGCTTGATTGCCTGGCAGCAGCGCGACTGGCAGTGGTAATTCATGCACGTGCAGGTGACAGTTTGGCTGAGCAACAAGGCCAGCTGGGTTTGCTTGCAGGTGATATGCCGGCGATGATTCGTCAGTTACTAAATTCACAGAGGCCTGATGGTGAAGTCTAAAAATCCTGGAAATTTAATTTGCTGGCATTGTCCTTTACAGAGCGATACCAGGCGCTTGGCACAAGCACTAGCTGCCAGTGTTGTTGATGTATGGAATAATGCTGGAGATAAACTCACAGCGAGCATCTGGCTGCAGGGTGAATTAGGTGCGGGTAAAACTACACTGGTGCGTGAGTTGTTAGTAGCTCTAGGGGTTACAGGGCGAATAAAGAGCCCAACATATTCCTTGGTCGAAGAGTACGAAGGTAGTCTAGTAGATGGTCTACCATTGGTGCATTTAGATCTATATCGGCTTAGCGCAGCTGAAGAGCTTGAATATATAGGTGTACCTGAAGTTCTTGCCGATGCTTTGGTTTTGATCGAATGGCCACAGCAAGGGCAGGGTTACTTACCCGAGCCAGACCTGATAATCAAGATAGAAGACCAACCGGGTGGGCGTATGTTTATGCTTCAGGCACAATCAGAAATTGGGCGAAAGCTGACGGATTATAATCTACTAGTTTCTAGATAATTAGTATATCTATAGGTTTTTACAAGAAAAAATGTTTCTACACACTTGATTTTTACCTAAAAAACACGCACTATGCACATATAAACACAAAAATAGATGGTATCCATGCGAAAACGGCTGCACAAATGGAGTTTGTCAGGTCTGCTGCTTATGCTGGCAATATCGACTGTCGGTGCCGCTCCCAGTAGTGAGATACAGGGATTGCGGGTCTGGACTGACCCTGAAAAAACCCGTGCTGTATTCGATTTAAGCGATAGAACCAGTTATAAACTGTTTGAACTTAAAAATCCTGATCGGGTAGTTCTGGATCTGGAATCAGCCGAACTCAAATCAAATCCTAAACTTGATCCCAAAACCGCTGGCATTATCAAGGCAGTTCGTTATGGCAAGCCTGAAAATGGTAAGTTACGGGTGGTCCTGGATCTAGTTAACAGTGCCAATCCGAGGAGTTTTTTACTAGCACCAATTGGGGATTATGGGCATCGCCTGGTAATTGACTTATACCCACAAGGTAAATCGCTCAAGAAAACACCTGCTACTTCTATCAAAACTATGAAGAACAACCCCGACCGGGATGTGGTTATTGCTGTTGATGCCGGTCATGGTGGCGAAGACCCTGGCGCAATCGGCGCGAGTAAATCTAGAGAAAAAGATTTAACCCTGCAAATTGCCCGCGAACTCAAAAAAGCAATTGATGCACGCCCAGGAATGCGCGCAGTGTTGATACGTGATGGTGATTATTATATTCCTTTGCGGCAACGCTTTGCTAAAGCTCGCAAGGCACGTGCTGATATGTTTGTTTCCGTACATGCCGATGCATTTCATAAGCGTAATGTTTCTGGTAGTTCAGTATTTGTGCTCTCTCGTCGTGGTGCCAGTAGTGAGGCGGCAAGATGGTTAGCTAAAAAGGAAAATCAGTCTGATTTAGTCGGTGGGGTGACACTTGAAGATAAGGATAACGTACTAGCTTCGGTGTTGCTGGATTTATCCCAGAACGCCACAATGGAAGCTAGTGGCCATGCCGCTACCCAAGTTTTTCAGAGCTTGCGTAAATTTGGCAAGACGCATAAAAAACGTGTTGAGCACGCAGCCTTTGTGGTATTGAAATCTCCTGATGTACCATCGATGTTAATCGAAACTGGTTATATAACTAACCCAAGTGAAGAGAAGAAGCTCAAAAATCGCAAGCACCAAAAGAGCCTGGCCGCGGCCATTGCTAATGGTATTGAACAGCACTTCCAGCAAAAACCATTGCCGGGTACATGGATAGCAGCTAATCGTAAAGTCTCCCGCCACGTAGTTGCCAGAGGAGATACCTTAGGCGGTATCGCCCAGCGTTATAACATCAGCTTGAGTAACTTGCGACAGGTAAATAGTCTTAAGAATGATAGTATCTCGATTGGCAAAGAATTGCTTATTCCAGCAAGTTAATAGCCACGCTTAGGGTCAACAACTGATAGCAAGGGTTCACCTGCTGCGTAGCGCCTTAAATTTTCCTTTACCAATAATTGTAAGCGCTGGCGCGTACGGTCAGAACGTCCCGCTCTATGTGGAGTAATCAATACTCTGGGCATAGACCAAAGGGGGTGTCCTGCAGGCAATGGCTCAGGGTCAGTAACATCAAGACCGGCGCCAGCTATGTCACCATTTTCAAGCGCAGCTACCAAGTCATCAGTCACGGTACTCGCGCCTCTGCCAACACTAATAAAATAAGCAGTTTTACGCATACTCTTGAAAAACGCTGCATTGAATATATCCCTGGTATGGGCAGTTAGAGGCACCGTATTTATTACCACATCAGCCTGCGCTGCCAGACTAACAGTTTCATCGGCAAGACCCACATACTCGACAAAGTTGGGGCCTTC
>CAZEFU010000194.1:0-4303 GCA_964511515.1 uncultured Wenzhouxiangellaceae bacterium | reverse complement strand
CCTTTCATAGCACCAGGGCCACAACCGGTGCAAATATTGAGACCACGCAAGCCCATTTCATAACCGCAAACTTTGGTATAGTCATACTCTTCACGGCTAATTGAATGGCCGCCCCAGCAAACCACCAAATTAGGATCTGTGTTCGGGATTAGTGCGCCTGCGTTACGTAGCACTTCGAAAACTGCACTGCTAACACATTCAGGGTCACAGTCGTCATAACCAGACTCACTACTAAACTCGACATCGTGGTAAACGATATCGCGTACCACTGCAGAAAGTAATTCACGCACACCCTGAATAATTTTGCCATCAACAAAGGCAAGGCCAGGTGCGTTACGCAAATCAAGTCGAATACCGCGGTTGGTATTTACAACTTCAATTTCAAAATTCTTATAGCGTTCCAGCAAAGCCTCTGGGTCATCGCTCAAGCTACCACTATTTAACACTGCCAAGGCACATCTGCGAAGTAGGTCCTTCATATCTCCACGGCTTGCATCATGCAAACACTTGATTTCTTTCTGGGACAGGGTATTAAGTACGCCTGCTGGATAAACTTGTGTGGTAACTGCGTCCATTATTTAATCTCTATGGTAATTATTTCTGGTTAGAAAGCATACTCTAATCAAGACGCGCTGTCTTGCTTAGATCATAGCGAGGGGCAAACTACTGTAATAAAAAAACCAGCCCCGAAGGGCTGGTTTTAGGCTGTAAACAGCGCGATATTAACTAAGACTTAGAAATCAAAGCGAATACCAAGTTGAGCTGACCAGCGCGACTCGCCCTGGCTATCTTGGCGGGATGTGAAGTTAACATCTCTGGAATCAATGATTCCGTCTCCGTTAACATCACTAAAATTACGCGATATATCGTAGATGTATAAACCAGTATCTGGGTCTATACCTTCGAAGTTAACTAACTCTGCTACATATTCGAAAGGAACTTGATCAACATAGCCCCAGTCCTTATTTAGTAAATTAGCAACGTTAAGAACATTCAGGTAAATAGTAGCTTTACCAAAGCGTCCAAAGTTAAAGTCCTGACCAAAGTGCATATCTAACTGATTTACATCAGGGCTGTTATCTGTATTACGTTTAACTACAGAACCCATTGCCTGGCGTAAGGCAGGTGTAGCATTAACCACACTCCAGAACAAATCAGCATCCGCAGGGTCTGTAAAGATTACATCATTACGGTTAGCAGGTACGTACAACAGATCATTGTCGCGAACTCCGTCACCATTCGCATCGTTATCAAAGGTCCATGAGAATGGACGTCCAGAACGGTGTTGGAAGAAAGCCGAGATATTGGTGTCCCCGACTGCGAACCAATTACCCGTTATACCAAACTGGATTTTTCCGAGTTGACGAACCTGGGTATTTGCAGTTGCACTAACATCTTCATTAGGGTTATATACAGCGCGGTTATTCCAGTTTGAAATAGCCCGTGACGAGGTAGTAGAACTAACATCGTTAGCATCACCCCATGACCAAGAACCCTGCGCGTAAATTCGGCCCCAATCTCTGGTCCAATTCTTGAACAACATAAGGGTAATGTTGGTGCGCTCACCTTCACTGGTGTTTTCCATCAGCAAGACATCGTTAAAGCGATCATCCGCGTTAGCCCTACGACCGGAACCAGTGTTGATATCACCCCAATAAGCATTTCTGCCATCTGGCAACACGCCTGTTGGATCGCCAAGGTTAAGATGGACTACATTAATACCGTCATTTACTTTGGCATACTCAACTTCTGCAGTAAAGATAGTATCTGCTAACCACTCAAGCTCTTGATCCCATGCCAGGTTGAATTTCCAGTCTGAAGGCATATTGAAACCATCTTCAACTACGTCAACATCTTGACGTGCACCAGAGGAGCCACCAATAAGTGGTTGGTTATATGGGTCAGAAACAAATCCAAAGCCAGCATCAGCATCAGTACACTCGGTATCTCCACGGTTTTGATCACAACCGAAGACATCAATAGTACCGCCTGGGTTAGTAAACGCATTAGACAACCAAACACCAGGGTTACGGCCACGGAACAGACCAAAACCACCACGTAACTGAGAATCAGAACCTATATCAGGTGACCAGTTAAAGCCAAAGCGCGGCTGAAACAGAGACTCGCCATCAACCGTACCCTGATTGCTGAAACCATAGGTATCTTCAAACATAGCGTTGTACAGTGGCTTATCACCAGTTGAGAATGTCTCATAGCGGAAACCAAATGTTACTGTAAAGTCAGGGGTGATTGTCCACATATCCTGAGCATACAGGCTGGTTACACTCCAAGCCCAGTTAGCTCTGGCGTTATCAACACCACCAACAGGTTGGCGGGACTGGTAGCGAACACCAGTATTACCATTAGCGAAGTCATCAATGCTGTCAAAGCGCCAGCGACCAAAGGCCTCAAATACGAACAGGTTGTCGTAATCTTCTTCATACCAGTCCAGACCAAAATCTATTGAGTGGTCACCAGTAAAGTAATTACCATTAAATGTGAAGTTGGTAGTGTCAGAGTCCAGTTGATTTTCATGCCGGAAACGTTCAGCTCCCAAGAGCACTGTGCCACCATCTGTTTCAACTTCTACCAAAGGCTGGATATCGCGGTCAAAACGAGTCTTGTATGATTGCATTGACGCGCGCATTTCAGTAGAGAAACTTGGGGTCCAATCACTAAACAGTTGTGCTGTATAGCTTTTATTGGTGCGATTCTCAAAATAAAAGTTAGAAGACAGGGCGTAATCAAATCTATTTCGTCTAATTTGATTGGCACTACCTTCAGAATTACTGTATCTGAATGAAGCACGATGGTTATTACTGATATTCCAGTCAATCTTAGCGAGAGTGTTTTCCTGAGTATCAGTCAAAGCACCGAGAACATCCATATTACCTGGAGTCATGCCATAGGCTGCAGCTATATCTATAATTCGTTGAACATCAGCTGGGTCAGTGTTGAATATTGTATCTGCACCGCTACCAGCTAGGCCGACCTGTGACGCCGCTACGTTATCATTCTGGTTTTTCTCATAACCAACAAAGAAGAACAACTTATCTTTGATAATTGGACCGCCCAGATTAAAGCCAAATGTATCTTCTTTAAATTCAGGGAAGCTATCTCCGTTTTCACTATCACCGATCATCCCATCGTTACGATATACATAAGTTGCCATGCCGCTAAACTCATTGGTACCAGACTTGGTAACAGCATTGATAAAACCACCAGTAGCGCCAGATTGTTTAACATCATACGGTGTAACTTCAATAGATATCTGCTCTAACCAGTCAATTGAAATAGACTGTCTTGTTGCTGGCTGGCCATTAGAGTTCAAACCAAAGGTATCGTTGGCGCCAACTCCATCAATCATGATGTTATTAAAGCGACTATTCCCACCACCAACAGAAATTTCACCGCGTGCCGCATCAACGATGGTTATTCTTGGATCCAGACGCAGGAAATCATTGATAGAGCGACTGATGGTTGGCATATTTTCAATCTGCTCGCGACTAACTGTAGTTGCTGCCCCCATTCTGCTCGAATCGAATGTGTCGGAAATTGCAGTACCAATAACTTCCATACTGCCTAGTTCGGCACTATCAGTTACTAATACAATATCAGCAGAGACTGGCTCACCCAGCTTCAGGTCAACGCCTTCTGCTATTTGTGGTTGAAAGCCATCTTTGTAGGCAGTAATTTTATATGGCCCACCAACACGCAAACCGCGAGCTGTGTAGTAACCGCCATCCAGGGTATCTACAAAGCGGGTTGTACCACTTGGTATATGGATGATTTCAACGGTAACTCCGGAAATACCAGCCCCATCAGCACCAGTTACCCGACCATTAAGATCAGCAGCTACACGCTGTGCATATACAGGTGCCGCTAAAAACATTGCTAAAACAGCTATCAGTGACAGCCAAAAGTTAAATTTTAATTTCATTTTCATTCGTCCCACGTCTTACGAGCTAATGTAGAAAAAAATGGGTCAGCATTTAAAACCAAATACTTGCCTATTCTGAACGCACAAAAATAGAAAACGCTATAAAAAGCTTTCCTATCTATTTGATATCTCAGGCATCCCTATGCAAGTTATTGATTATAAACAACCCTCTAATGCCAGTTACAAAACTAACAGACGGTATTGTAACAGGGTTTACTTACAATTTCTTAACAAGAATTGATTATTTTTCTAACAACTTCCCCTGATTTAAACAGGCACCCGGATAACAGTATTTTAAATTGTAGACTGCAGTAAAAAAAAACAAGCAGACCAGCAATTTGGACTCACTACCACAATCAGGGT
>CAZEFU010000193.1:0-4318 GCA_964511515.1 uncultured Wenzhouxiangellaceae bacterium | reverse complement strand
ATACCCTCGATGCCGATGGTAGTAGAGGGCTAGCAAAGTTCCTGCGCGCCAGCACCTTAGAAATCAGTGAATTTCTCTGGAATCAAGGACAGCCACAGCCACTGTTATTCAAACACCATTTAAAACATATTGGTAAAAGTGATCGTTGGAATGCCATTTTCGACTGGGAAACCAAAACAGTTAATGTGCAAAACAACGATAATAGCCTTGATTTAGAACTCAGCCCAGGAACTAATGACCCTTTTACTTTTTTACTCTCAATGCAATCCGCGGTGGCTAATGGAGAGACTGAAATGAGCCTGCTTATAGTAGATAAAGATGAAATTGAAAGTAAATCTTATCGGGTTATTGGAGCTGAGAATTTACCTACTGCATTAGGTTGCCTGACTACTATTAAAGTTGAACGGGTTTACCCTAAAAAACGCAACAAGTTCCAATATAACTGGTTCGCCCCTGGCTTTGACTATATGGTGGTGCGCAACGAGAGTGGTAGAGATGGCAAGCTCAGAGCTGCTCTGGAAATCCAAGAGTTAAATTTTAACGGGCGTGCCATTACTACTAAAGATCGCTGCCACAATTAAGAGTTCATTGAAATGAAGAATTTACATATGCCAAAACTACTACTTCTGTGCTTACTCAGCCTGCTATCTAACGGCTGCAGTGTTAACCCTGTCACTGGCAAAAAAGAAGTTAACTTCATGTCTGAAAACTGGGAGCGCGAGGCTGGCAGTAAACTATATTATCAATCACGTCAGGCACAAGGCGGCGACTTTATTCTTGATGAGCGCTTAAACCAATATATAAAAGGGGTCAATCAACGCCTGGCAGCCCAAGCTAGCCGAAACCTTGACTGGGAGATTGAGATTATAAACTCATCAGTCCCTAACGCTTGGGCATTACCAGGCGGGAAGATGGCTATAAATCGTGGCTTGCTGACCGAATTGAACTCAGAGGCGGAACTTGCCGCCGTTCTCGGGCATGAAATAGTCCATGCTGATGCGGCACATGGGGCGAAAGCCCAAAGCACTGGCGTACTTAGCCAAGTTGGTGCTATGGCTGCCGGCATTTACCTGGGAAGTAAAGCCGAATCAGAACTTGCCCGCAATGCAGCCATGTTAGTACCAAGCCTCAGTGTTGCACTAATAACCCAAAAATATGGACGCGATGCAGAGCGTGAATCTGACAAGTACGGAATGCGCTATATGTCGGCAGCTGGCTATGACCCACAGGGTGCTGTTCATTTGCAGGAAACCTTTTTACGCATCTCAGAAAGTAAAAATAACAATTGGTTAAATGGCCTGTTTGCCTCACACCCACCAAGCTTTGAGCGTTTGCAAAATAATCGCAAAATGGCCGACAAACTACCTGCTGGTGGTGAAATGGGACGCGAGCGGTATCAACTAGAAATCGCTAGACTCAGAGAAATGCAAACCGCCTACAGCGCCTATGATGATGGTCTAAAGGCCCTCGCTAAAAAAGATATGCAAACCGCAATTAAGCTGGCCAACAAAGCCATTAAGTTACAGCCCAAGGAAGCTAATTTCTACTCACTGCGGGGCGATGTCTATATAGAGCAACAGAAGTATGGTCAGGCAGATCGAGCTTTTTCACAGGCGATTAACCGGAATGATGGTTATTTCTATCCATTCCTACGGCGTGGTCTAGTCCGCAATCAACGCGGCCAAACTGACCAAGCTAGGCGTGATCTAGAGCGCAGCCAACAACTTGCCCCAAGCGCAAGCGCCAGTAAAACCTTGGGAGACTTAGAAATGTTGCGTGGCAATAGAGAAGCCGCTATTGGGTACTATCA
This sequence comes from uncultured Wenzhouxiangellaceae bacterium, assembly GCA_964511515.1. GTDB lineage: Bacteria > Pseudomonadota > Gammaproteobacteria > Xanthomonadales > SZUA-36 > SZUA-51. The sequence continues at coordinate 2,508 of CAZEFU010000193.1, read as the reverse complement.
GCAAGCTGCACAAAGTAATTCGCATATAGGCCAGGAAGCCAGATATAAGTTGCAGCAACTAACGTACGGCAACAGGTAGTGTAACTGCCCTAGTTACATTAGGGCTTGTGTTTCTCAAGAGCGTCAACTAAGCTGAATTCGCCTTATATTCGCACCTAGTTGGCTGAGCTTTTCTTCGATAAGTTCATAGCCGCGGTCAATGTGATATACACGGTCTACTGAGGTCTCTCCCTTGGCTACCAGGCCGGCTAATACTAGGCAGGCTGAGGCACGCAGGTCAGTTGCCATTAACGGCGCTGCGGTTAACCGCTCTACTCCACGAATGATTGCAGTATTACCTTCAAGTTGAATATCAGCGCCTAAACGCTGTAATTCCTGCACATGCATAAACCTGTTCTCGAAAACTGTTTCGGTGATCACCCCCGTACCTTCGGCAACACAATTTAAGGCAGTAAATTGCGCCTGCATATCAGTTGGAAAGGCCGGGTATGGAGCAGTAGTCAAATTTACAGCTTTAGGTCTGCGACCTTGCATATCTAACTCTACCCAATCATCGCCACAGCTTATTTTAGCCCCAGCTTCGGTTAATTTATCCAATATGGCATCCATTGTATTAGGCCGGGCACGGGTAACTCTGACTCTGCCGCCTGTAATTGCACCTGCAACCAAATATGTGCCAGCTTCTATGCGGTCAGGTAATACATCATAATCGGCTCCGCCTAATTGCTCCACACCTTCAATGGTGATGGTATGTGTACCAGCACCGGAGATCTTTGCACCCATGGCGATTAGGTAATTTGCCAAGTCTTCAACTTCGGGTTCGCGTGCAACATTTTCAATAATAGTAGTGCCTGCCGCTAAAGTGGCTGCCATCATTAGATTTTCTGTGCCGGTTACCGATACCACATCCATTAAAATGCGAGCACCTTTTAAACGCTTAGCAGATGCTTCGATATTACCATTTCGAACCTGGATGTCCGCGCCCATTAATTCGAGCCCGTGGATATGTAAATTTACTGGGCGCGAACCAATCGCACAGCCACCTGGCAAGGATACTGTTGCGCGGCCATGGCGTGCTAGCAATGGCCCTAGAACCAAAATAGAGGCACGCATAGTTTTGACTAAATCGTAAGGAGCCTCATGGTGATTCAGACTTGTCGGATCTATTTCTATACGCATGCGCTCGTCAATAGATATTCCGGCACCCATCTGCGCCATTAATTCAACGCTGGTAGTAACATCTTGCAAATGCGGAACATTACCTATGCGGGAGACCTTGGAGCCGAGAATACTGGCAAAAAGAATTGGTAAGACAGCATTCTTGGCACCAGATGCCCATATTTCGCCATCTAGAGCCTGACCACCATTGATTAGAATTTTTGCCATTTTAATTATTTACTCTCATAATATCGTTGCGCTATGCTGCTGGAATATTAGCCTGAATTGACAGGGCGTGAATTTCACCACCAAGCAAGTCACCTAAAGTTGCATAGACCATTCTATGCCGTTGTAGAGGGCTTTTACCAACAAAGCCAGTAAAAGTGACAACAGCCTCAAAATGCACATTGTCAGTAGAATTTACCGCTACTTCGGCATCCGGTAAGCCGGCACAGATTAACTGCTCAATTGTCTGACTATCCATATTTTCTCTTTCCACAGCACTTAGGATCTAATAAAGTAGTATTTTAACAGCCTTAGCCGACCGAAATAAGGATACCGAGCGACGATTTGTGGCAAAATTCCGAAGTTCAATTACAATATATCGAAATATGTATCTACCAAGAGCTAAATCAAAGGTCTGCAAACTAATATGTTGATTCCCATAATTCAGATAATTGGAGGATTTATCCTATTGGTATGGTCTGCTGACCGCCTTGTAGTTGGCGCATCAGCCACTGGTTCCAATCTTGGAATACCACCTCTGATTGTGGGTTTGACCGTAGTTGGTTTTGGAACCTCAGCACCAGAAATGGTGGTCTCAGCAATCGCCTCACTCAATGGCAACCCAGGACTTGCAGTTGGCAATGCCATCGGCTCCAATATTACCAATATTGGTTTGATTCTTGGAATCACCGCAATAGTTTACCCGTTAACTGTCGATTCTGGTGTTCTACGTAAAGAGTTCCCGGTACTTATACTGATTATGTTGCTCACCTCAGCATTAATGCTTGATGGTGTACTCAGCCAGCTTGATGGCTATATCTTGCTCGCCGGTATGGTGGGCCTAGTTTTAGTCATGATTATGCTGGGCCTGAAGCGCGGCGAATCTGACCCAATGCTGAAAGAATATGAGGCTGAAATTCCACTAAATATGCCAATGCCCAAAGCCTTGGCATGGCTTGCTGTGGGCTTGGTTTTGCTGCCGATAAGCTCAGCTTTTCTGGTCGAAGGGGCGGTAACTGTTGCCCGTGCTTTCAGTATCTCCGATACGGTAATTGGCCTAACCATCATCGCCTTTGGCACCAGCTTACCAGAATTAGCAGCATGCGTTTCAAGCGCAATAAAAAA
>CAZEFU010000192.1:0-4321 GCA_964511515.1 uncultured Wenzhouxiangellaceae bacterium | reverse complement strand
CTACTCAAAGCTATCGGCAAATATGACCGATGGAGTCGTAGTTAATGCTGCATCAAAGCTCATGTCGGAGCTGCTTCTTGAGTATTGATGTACTTCTACTGCAAGCGTGTTGGAGCCGGTAACCAGCAGTGCTGGGGGTATTGCAAAAGCGTAATATGTGCTTTCACCAGCACCACTTTCAGCAGCCGTAGCCAATGTGGTATAACTGATTGTCCCGTTCTGTGGCATATTGGAACGAATGATTTCAGTGCCATTAAGATAAACTACCGCTCCATCGTCGCGTAACAGTTCAAGATTCAGTGCTGTGACCTGTGATGCATCAGCTAAGTTAAATGTATGCCGAAAATAGGTCGTAGTGTATTTGCTCGAAGAGTTTGGGCCAAAACTCACCACTGTCGCCTCGTCACCATCACCGTAACCTAATTGCGCAGTACCTCTCGCCCAGGCGCTGTCATCAAATCCTGGGGCCTGCCATGCCGTGCCCTGGTTACTACCATTATCCAGATACTTCCAGCTAGAGCCCTTTTCAATTAAATGCATTGATGCTTGACCGCCTGCCATGTAAGTCTTTTTAATACTTTTTCCGCCAAAGACACCCATTGGGAAGGTATAAGTCTTGGACACTCCGTTTACAGTAACGCTAGTGCTGGCACCAACATCCCATCTTGGGTCTGATGCAGAAACGGTTATTTCTTTACCATTTTCTGTCACCAACAACATAACTTTAGCGTCTGCCGAAATAGTAAGTCCCGGTTTAATTAGCACAGTTTCTGCCGCATAAAATATAATCCCTGTCACACCAAGCACAGAATGCCTCACTGCTTGTACCGAACTTGTATTTTTTATTACGGTGATAGGGTTGTTTTGGCTGTAAGCATTAATTGAGGACTGCGTGGAGTCCGGTACAACGATGTAATAATAACTCTCTGCATCAGGTTTAGTTCCATGATCTATCCACAGGCTGAAAAGCTTTTCACTAACTATATCGTCTGGCCTGTTTGCAGCAATATCAGAGAATCTACCGCTTTGGATTTTGGCAAGCAAATTAAGATTTTCATTGCCTGGAATCACATAACCAACTTTATCGTGAATAACCCATTCTGGCGCTGTCAATATACGCTCGGTACCGATTCCATAACTATTTGTTGTCCCGTCGCTATGACCTACCACTACATTGTTGATTAAAAAGGTCTGATTAATGGCTGTATTTATCGGAAAGTTTCGCAGCCCCTTTATCCCTGCACCTAAACACACCATCTCGTTGTTAAAAAAGAAATAGGCTTTCTTTGCAAGTACAGTATTAGCCCCAGTTTTCGCTTCTTTTTTTAGAAAATCATAACCTGCCGCACCATACAGACCATCAGAAACACCGCCCACAAACTGCCTGTAGCCTCGAAAGTATATGGCAGCCCCGGTAGGGTTTGCAGAAGGAAGATCTCCTGTGGCCTGCTCAGCAGTTATACCAGGAAGCCTTCTCCAGTTCATTACTGGCAAGAGATCTCGGGTACCTTTCTGTATTTCATTGCCATGTTGATAAATATTGGTAACACCATCAGGTTGATGGAAACCTTTACGGTTTTCCAGATTAACAACTTCGGTTCCTGTTGTCCTTGGTGAATACATCTTTAATGTGATGGCATAGTCTGATCGATGATGTGCCATCATATCTGATCGCCAAAAATCTCTATTGCCAATAAGATCCGGCCCCGTGCCATTTATCCTGTCAGCATAATTACTAAGTGCCACTGCCCTCGAAGGGTTGATGATTGCGTATTTTCTTGCGTAGGATACTTGGGACTGTGCATTTTTGTTCCCACGAACCAGATCTCGCCCCATGGCACTATAATCTCTTCTGTTTTTTCGTACAAACCACTGGGACCCTTCGAGTATATGATCAACCATTAAGTCTTTTTTGCTCTGATCATAATCAAACTGTGTACCTTTGACGTATTTCATGAAATCGCCAACATTGCTTAAATAACTGGAACCATAACTGCCAAGATTGTAGATTAATGTCCCGTGGTAATGGTATGTCATATCGGCTTGAATCCCAGCATAGTCAATGAGCTTGCTTTCCGTTCCATCGTAAATCTTTATTTTTACACCACTTGCAACAAAGTCAAGCATAGAACGAAGTAGCTCATTGTCTTCTGTAACAATAGCCAAATGAGAAGTCGTCAATGCTTTTTTCAAGGGGTCTGTGCCAGACGGATTTGAACTGAGGTCTGGCATGCCTCTTCGTACCACTCTCCGTCCATCAACTATTTGAGAAGCCGATAAATAAGGTTTCATAATTACCATTACTTTCGCAATATCCCGCGGAGTGGCTATCTGGTTATACCACCAAGTGTCCGACTGGGGATCCTCAGTCATCCAATAATCAAAGGCACTGAGTATTTTATTTCTAAGATCAGTGTTTTGGTAAAGAGAATGTGAGACCGAGTTGTGGGCAACCGCCATGGCAAATATTCTTGTTAGATGTTTTAAGGGGTCCCAATCTATTCTGCTCCTGTCGTTATAATTTACATCAGACCAACTGCCATTAGCCAATATAGAATTCCTATACGCGCCAGCACGATTCCCACTCCCTCCTGCAAGAATATCTACCTCCATCTCTGCGCGAATAACATCGAAATCATTAGAGTTGGCTAAACTGCTTAAAGGCAGAATATTTATCAAAAAAAACAGAATAATAAAAAGGCCTAACCGCCACTTATCATAGTTTAGCTTACTATCTTCTCTACACTTTAGATCCCTTGTTTCCATAGATCTCATAAAGCTCATTCCTTTGTTTATTAGCACTAACGATTACGTCCATTTAATACTGTAAATTCATAAATATCCCATTGAGGTTTTTATGGGTTAATTTCCAACTAACAAATCTTTCTTATGCAGAGACCTCAACGACTGACTACGATAGTAAATTGAATGTTAGCACTTTATCCAACTTCCTGTCTGATGCTAATATCTCGCGCACTTGCTGGAACCAGTTTTGCACAACTGAGGACATATATGCACCCCTAGCTGAGAGATTATTATACCTTAGAAACACCCACACCAAATTGTATACACTAAGTTCCTACTGAGTCTTTGTTCTTTAATTGGACTAACGTTCTGCCCAGTGACGGAGCATAGAGGAATATATTATGACGCATTGGTAACCCAACGGATCTATTTGTTATACATTGCTTGTTATATCAATTACCCCTGAGTAATTTACACCTGACAGCAATGCCATTTTGCGATGCCAGGTAGCCAAATCGTTGTTATTAAATTTGCTTAAATCATTATGACCACAGGCACGCGCCATCACTTGCATAAGCGCTACGGAGGCATCAAAAAAATTATGCAACTGCTTCGATGATTTTTCAATGTTTAATTTTTGGCGTAAATCTTCTTTTTGTGTAGCTATACCTGCTGGACAGTTATTTGTGTTGCACATTCTTGCGGCAACACAGCCAATCGCCTGCATTGCACTATTAGAAATAGCGATGCCATCAGCACCAAGTGCCAAAGCTTTAACAAAGTCTATAGGGACACGTAAGCCACCCGTAATAATAAGAGTTACACGGCCACTAGCGCCTTGCTTGTCTAAATATCGGCGTGCTCGCGCAAGCGCAGGTATGGTTGGCACACTAATATGGTTGCGAAACATTTCAGGTGCGGCGCCAGTACCGCCGCCGCGACCATCTAATATGATGTAATCGGCACTTGAGTCTAATGCAAACTGAATATCTGCTTCGATATGATTAGCACTAAGCTTAAAGCCAATAGGAATGCCATCTGTAATTTCTCTAACGCGATCAGCAAACTGTTTAAATTCTTTCGATGAGGAAAGATTACTAAATGTTGGAGGCGATACAGCAGATGTACCCTCAGGTATGCCCCTTACCTGTGCTATCTTTCCAATGTTTTTGTTACCAGGAAGATGACCGCCAGTGCCAGTCTTTGCGCCTTGCCCACCTTTAAAATGAAAAGCCTGCACCTTATTCAACAGCTCTTCTTTATAGCCAAATCCAGCACTGGCATATTCGTAAAAATAGCGGGCATTTGCTTCTTGCTCTTCAGGTAGCATTCCACCTTCACCCGAACAGATCCCTGTGCCTGCGAGTTCAGCACCCTTGGCTAAAGCTATCTTTGCCTCTTCTGACAGTGCACCAAAACTCATATCAGAAACAAATAAAGGAATTTTTAGCACCAATGGTTTGTTAGCTTCTGGTCCAATTATTAATTCAGTACCAACTATCGCGTCTTCCAGTAATGGCTTGGTGGCCATTTGCGCAGCCATTATTTGTAAGTCATCCCAATGGGGTAATTCGTG
>CAZEFU010000191.1:0-4327 GCA_964511515.1 uncultured Wenzhouxiangellaceae bacterium | reverse complement strand
GCCATTGGTTACAAAGGTTGCATAGTTGGTAAACATCCCACCAATCTGGAATCCTCCTCTGGCTTGTAAACCAACATCTGATGTTGGTGCTGCGCCATCGTGGCCGAAACCCGGCGGTGCAGAGGCTAACTTATTGATCCATGATGGGTGTAGATTTTGTCGGAACTGGCCAATCGGACTAAGGAATTTACCAGCAACCAGGGCGATGTAATCATTCAAAAAATAATCTATTGTCAGATATTCAAGCGCGACCTCGGTTTCACCCGCTTCATTAACTTCAAATTCGAGCTCAGATTCAAGCATTACTTTATCGCGATACTGAAAATGAAAAATTGGTGAAAATCGACCAACAGCGAAACTACCATCACCACCGCTGGCAACCGAATAACCAACATCTGCATAGCCAGACATATGGATCAATGTATCTGGGTGTTTCCATTCAGAAGCTTCTGCTACATCTCTTTTCATAGCCGTTACCGCCTCTTCAACCTGACCTTCCTTCACGGTCATTTGTTCCTTATATTCCTGTAAGGCGGTCTGAACTTCCTGGAGCTGCTGTTGCAGTGCGGTTACCTGCTGCTGGAGCAGGTCGTACTTATCATCGGCGAGTGCTGAGAACGGCAGGGTTACTGCCATTGCCAAAGCCACTAAAGGCCGTCTAAGCTTGGGGTTTAGAATACTCATACTGAGACCTCCGTTTATATTAACAAACTGAATTCTGTGTCCCGTAACCTAAGGAACATTGCAGTACTGAGATACAGATTTAACTTAACATAGCCCGGCCATCCATCTGGTTATTGCAAGGTGCAATAACAGGGCCAAGCCTCAGGAAACTGGTCTTCAAGGCTAGGACAACCTATTCCATAGGTGCTTCCTGTACAACGCTGATTGTAAGCAATATATCATTCATCGGAATTGACCTATATCATCTACAATCAAATAGTTTAGGTAGCATAATACTTGAGTGCGACTTGTAAGGTCAACATCAATATCTGTATTTATTAAATGGGTATGAAATCTCATAAATCTCTTCTCGGGTATCGCTTACCCTAGAACAATAAAGAGGAGATGGGTATGTTGGGGTTCTATCACGATATATACCATTTGGTTAATCTCACTTAGTTAACCGAAATGATTGTTGAACAATTACATTATAGTGATTGAACTTTATCCTTACTTGCAATATCAAACTGATTCGCTCTATACTCTCGAGTTATTAACTACAACTTTTTGATTTAGAAAACATGATGTCAAGCTAGTGGCTATAGATACCAACAGACTTAAATAAATCTAATACGGACTATACCCATTTGAGCTTTAATGTAACTAGACTATTTTTAGCCTACCAGGAGAATGTCTAATGACAGAACGTACATTGGGTCACAGAGAATTCAGTGAGAAATTGTTATACACTTCTTTTTTGTTGTTGATGGGTGTTGGCTATTTGATGGCGATGGTTTATTTATACACCAGCCACCAAGGGCATGACGGCAAGCCAGGTTTGTCGATAAATGACATTGTCGACAATTATTATGGTAATCGTAGCGGGACCCGGCTGGAAGCGGCTATTCGAGGCACGATGGCAGGCAATATACAGCAGTTTGAGGATCGACATGAAATTGTTTCATGGCTAAAAAATGGCGCCACAGAAGCTGGATATAATTCAACGATTCGTCCCATTCTTGAGAAAAGCTGCCTACAATGCCACAGCCCAGCTTCTGGGTTGAACGTTCCCGATCTCTCCAATTATCAAGGCATTCTAACTGTTGCCAACATTGATAAGGGAGAATCAATTCATACTCTAATGAAGCTATCGCATATTCACCTTTTTGGTATCGGTCTTATATCTTTTGCTCTCGGCCTTATTTTTCGTTTTGCTAAATTAGCGGCGTGGGTCAAATCAACTTTGATCGTTATACCCTTCATCGCCATTTTTACTGATATCGCTGCTTGGTTTCTGACTAAGTGGGACCCTGTATATGCCTATACCGTTCTTATTGCTGGTGTGTTTCTCGGCTTGTCGTGGGCACTCCAAATTACGATATCTTTGTATCAGCTGTGGTTCTCAAAGTCGAGCCCAGATAACTGATTTAACCAGCCCTATATAGGAGAATTAATTATGAATATTCGATTGATAAAAACATCTGGGATACTAGCAGCATGGATTACGGCCAGCTTATTTTTTCAACATCCTGCGTACGGGGCGGATGCCCCCGAAAACTACCAAGTGGTCGATGGCATCGCCATCTACTTAGGGGTAATACCATCTGAGCTTATTCAGGGTCACCCTAAAAAGCATACTGAACAAACTATGCATGGCCAAGCACCACCCAAGCGCGGAATTCATGCAGTGGTTGCGCTATACTATGATAGAACTGGCGAGAGAATAGAAGATGCAACCGTTACTGGGAGTGTTATGGAGTTAGGATTAAGCCATCAAGACAAATCTTTCGAACCAATGTCGATTGCCGATACGATTACGTTTGGTAATTATTTTAGTATGCCAAGTAATAATATCTACCATATAAAGCTTTCGATTCTTTTGAAAACTGGCGAGCTTGTGGAAGCTAAATTTACCCATAGACACTACACAGACTAAATCCTGGGCAGTAAGTTTTGGGGGTTTAATTGATCAACCATGAAAATTGGCTCGAGCCGTGTGTTCTCGATAAATTCATGGGTTTCACTGTCAATTAGTCTTGCTGGGTCCTGCTGTCGACCGAATCAATTGAAAAATAATCCATATTTCCCAAGTCATCAAAAGCCCTAAGGCTGTGCGCTCCGCTAGACCAACCAAAGTCCCAGCCTGGTCAGCGAACACAAACCAGACTACAGCTAGTGCAGCAGTTACTGCCAACAACCAGGAGGTAACTTTAAGTCGCTGCCAGCACAGATCTTTACTAAAGGTAAAATTAATCGAAAAGATAAATATTGCAATGATTTCAAAACCAAAGGCAAAACTGGAAACTGGTCTATGTAAGCTTCCACTCAAGCTTGGTGTTGTTACTCCCGGCGGATCAATTGGTAACAAAGCGGTCAGAAGAACACCGATTGCGGCTATTCCGAATAAGAGAACCCCCCAGTTACGTAAACGTCCTGGGGGTATTGCATAAAACAGACCAGCTGCCAAAGCCAAGTTGCCCCAGCCATGCACAAAAGCTCCAAACCCGAAGACCCAGCCATGCGGCTCATTTGCCAGGTCACTGACATATCCGTCAGTCCAATCAATACCCGAGCTCATTATGTGTAACACGATAAGTGATAGCAAAAATGTGCCCACTCCTATCAATGCTATTACTCCATAACGCCTGATGGGGACGGGATAGATACTTTGGTTTTGACTGATAATCTCCGATTCTTCACGCGTGTGCATTGGATTTATTCCTGTCAAATGATCATTTCTAAAACGCCAAGAGATTACTAATCACTTAGGCCGCATCCCATGTTGGCGATGATGGTGTATAAACTTCTCTGGCTCCAGCTGGAAAGCATCGTTGCAAACTTTGGCACAAAAATAGTATGTTTTGCCATTGTAGTCATATACATATGTGGCAGTCAAATGACTAACCTGCATACCGCAGACTGGATCCTTGTAGTTCTGATCTTTGCTTGATCGTCGCATTTCCTTACTCCTTGTCCGAGCTCATGTTCGCTCAGCATCGTGCCCGATATTGCCCCAACGCTTTTGCAGGAAGTTATAGATCGGCACATAAACTATCCCGGCATAAAACCCCCACAAAAAACTTTCAACCAGTCCCAACAGGAAACCCCACCAGGTCAGCCACTTGAAAGCCGGCAATACTAGTTCAAGAAATTCATGCATATGAACAGCTTGCGGCATAAGCAAGCCCCAAATAACACAAATCACAAAAGACACTGCGGTGGTCAAACCCAGTGACCAACAAACAATTTTCCAGTTCAACATTTTTAATTCCTCCTATGCTGATTATCATTGTGATCATCAGTATGTTCAGGATCGTTCTTTCCATGCCCTTTGCCGTGACCATGTCCAAATATGTGCATACCAATACATACCAGCAGCACTATAATCAGAAAAGAATTACTCAGTAACCATTGCATAATTTTGCTCCTTTAATTGCTCCAAACCATGAGGTTTCATTTTGTATTTCCCCGCTTGAGATACAGCTGGCTTTTCTGGATCAGTGCTAGCCATGCCAATGCCGGATCATGAAAGTCTGTGGTCCGCCACCGAGACTGATGCTGACGTAATAACTGATCCAGAAATGTAAATGCCTGTTCAAGGTGAACCAAGTGCCATCCTGATGGCGCACCCTCACCAGATGAAGCAAACAAAACCATTCTAATC